>PFVB01000037.1:3830-4999 GCA_002790395.1 Ignavibacteriales bacterium CG_4_9_14_3_um_filter_34_10
AATTGGTTAAGTAAATAAAAAGCTTTATAACCAGCCAATCAACCCGACCGCATTTTCGCATTCAGGTTTTATAAATATTTTTGGGTTGGCTGTTCCGTTTCGGTTTTGTTGTTCTAAGTTGTTCTATTAATTAACATTGTTGCAAACTGCACTTGCGAAGAAAGATAAGTGCAGTTTGCTAAATCTTTGGCTTTGTCGTTTTAATCTGCATTGCTGTTCTGGGCGGCGGCTTAAAAACAACGTCGTTAGCTACCTTATCATTTTATACAAAGTTATTACAATTATTCATTGAAACATATGGATGAGATGTGTATCTTTGTTGTAGAAACAATAAAAGGTTTAGTTATGCGTATCAAAATTCAAAAGTGGGGCAATAGTTTGGCATTAAGGATTCCAAAAGCTTTTGCCTTTCAATCTAAAATTCGTGAAGATGAATATGTTAATCTTACTTTAGAAGAAAATAAAATTGTTATTGAACCAGTAGAGGGAAAGATATATTCATTAAAAGAATTAGTTTCTGAAATAAATAAATCAAACATTCATAGTGAGATTGACTTTGGCAAACAAGTTGGGACTGAACATTGGTAAAATTAAAAGTTCCTGATAGAGGAGATATAGTTTGGCTAAGTTTTACTCCTCAAAGTGGTCACGAACAATCGGGGAGAAGACCTGCTTTAGTTATCTCACCACAAGAGTATAATGGGAAAACTGACTTAGCTATATTTTGTCCAATAACTAGTCAAGTAAAAGGTTACCCATTTGAAGTAAAGGTTCCAGATGATTTAGAAATCAATGGTGTAATATTATCAGACCAAATTAAAAGTCTTGATTGGAAAACACGAAAAGCTGAGTTCATTTGTAAGCTACCAAAAGCAATATTAACAGAAACATTAAATAAAATAAGTGTTTTACTAAATCCATAAACGGTAACTAACCCGCCAATCAAGCGGACGCCGTTTTTAGGTTCGACTTTTTTGGTGTCTATTGCTTTTTCTTTTTTAGTTAATTTGTTGTTTATAGTGTTCTTTCTAAATAAATATTTTTTAATTATTGGCTTTGTCAGTTAAGCTACATCCTTGTTATGGGGCGCCGCTTATTGGCAAGTACGTATGTTTAAAATAAAGGAAATAATTATTTTTAGATCTCCAAAATGGAAGTATTAGCAAACT
>PFVB01000161.1 GCA_002790395.1 Ignavibacteriales bacterium CG_4_9_14_3_um_filter_34_10
ACATTATCAACCGTGATGCCTGAATAAATATCATTCACACCGGCAAGGATAAAACAAATTTTCGGATTTAATTTGATAATCGTATTGATTCGATTCAGCATGCCTTCTGTGTTATCACTTGGAATTCCACGTTCAACAACATTTTTTCTTCCAAGCAATTCATTCCAATTCCCGCCATGCGTTATTGAATTTCCAAACATAATTATGTCAGCTTGCCTGATTTTAGAAATGCTCTGCATGCCCAATTGTAATTCGTAATTAGGATTTCTGTTAAAACTTTTAGTTGAGTCCTTTGTTGACTGAGCTAAAAATTCTACAGTTATCAAAAGAAAAGCTATAAGTATTTTCATTTGGTTTTGGTCTTTCTTAATGTAATTATCATTAATCACAAATAATGTACCATAAAAAATATGCATTTTCTTTGAAAAACAAGCATGAATTAATTACGGTGTATCAAAATATAATCAGTCTGATTCAAAAAGAGAAAATTTCTGCGGCAAACTTTTCTTTTTAAATTGCCCTGCAAATGTTTATTTTACAATCATCAAGAAATTATTATTAATGCCATTATGAAATTTTATATCGGACTTGACGGCGGCGGCACAAAAACAAAGTGTGTCCTTGCCGATGAAAATATGCATGTTTTGTTTGAAACACAAGGTGGACCATCGAATTTTCTAATGCTGGGAAATCAGGTTGTTTCGGAAACTGTTTTGGATTTAATAAATCAGTCGGTTAAAAATACTAACGTTACTTCAAAAGACATTGCCGGAGTTGTTCTCGGAACAACCGGTGCAGGAAGAAGAACAGATGCTGAAGTTTTGGAAAATTATTTCAGCGATTTATTAAATCGAAAAAAAATGAAATTCAATTTCAGAATTGAAAGCGATGCAAGAATTGCTCTCGAAGGCGCTTTTTCCGGAAAACCCGGTAGCATTCTGATTGCCGGAACCGGTTCAATAATGTTTGGTAAAGACAGAAAGGGCAATATTCATCGGGTCGGTGGCTTCGGACGATTTATCGGCGACGAAGGCAGTGGCTATACTATTGGAAGACTTGGCTTGCAGGCTGTCGCAAAATCTTTTGATGGCAGAGGCAGTAAAACGCTTCTCTCCAATTTAATCGAAGAGAAATTTAATATCGGTGATCCCTCAGCATTAATCACGGAAATTTATAAGAACAAATTTGATATTGCTTCCGTAACTCCGCTTGTAATTCAAGCTGCTAATGCAAATGATGAAATTTGTCTGACAATTATTGAAAACCAAATTGAAGAATTAGTTCTTCATCTGAAATCAATGTATAAACTTTTGAATGAAACTGAAATGAAAGTAAGTTTAATCGGCGGTACAATTACAACCGATAATTTTTACGCAAATAAATTTAAAGAGAAAGTATCAGTTGAATTAAAAAACATAAAATTAACAGAGCCCGAACTTCCGCCGGCTCTTGGTGCAGTTTTAATGGCAATGAATTTATAAAACAAAAAAGGCAAATTGATGAAAGTTGAATCAAGAAATCCATGGTGGTGGATACCAACCTTATATTTTGCTGAAGGCATTCCTTATGTAATGGTTATGTCAGTTTCAGTTATTATGTATAAAAAACTTGGAATATCAAATACAGATATTGCATTCTTCACTTCGCTGCTTTATTTCCCGTGGTTTCTGAAATTTGCATGGGGACCTTTTGTTGATATGTTCAAAACAAAACGTTTCTGGACAGTTACAATGCAGGGATTAATTGCTTTAACTTTGTTTGGAGTGGCGGCAAGTTTGCCGCATTCATATTTCTGGCACATGACATTAATTGTTTTTTCACTTATGGCTTTCAGTTCTGCAACACATGATATTGCTGCAGACGGATATTATATGCTGAGTCTTGATCAGAAAACACAGGCTGCATTCGTTGGAGTCAGAAGCACTTTTTACCGGATTGCTACAATTGTAGGAAGTGGTTTACTTGTTGTAATTGCCGGGCAACTTGAAGGAAAAATCGGGAATCAAGCTGCCTGGGCGATTGTATTTGTTGTGATGGGGATTTTATTTTCAATCATGTTTCTTTATCACAAATTTATTTTGCCTTATCCAAAAGAAGATAAAGGAACTTTGGCAGGCAAAAAACTTTCGGCATCACAGATATTTTATATGGCAGGCGGGTTTATTGCTGTAGCCGTGGGGTTTTATTTAACCTTCAAAATAATAAGTGTAATTCTTTCTTTCGCAGGAATCACTTCAATGTGGCAAACAATAGCAAGCACAATTTTACTTGTTATAATTGCGGTGATACTTTTTCGAACAATTGTTGCTTCGAAAGTAGAGAAGTTCGAATCCTCTACAAACAGAAATGACGCTTTCACTCCCTTCATTGAATTTCTGAAAGCCTTTGTTGTCTTTATGAAGAAAAAAGATATATGGACTGTGCTTGGATTTTTGCTTTTCTTCAGGTTCGCAGAAGCACAGTTGGTAAAGCTTGTACAACCATTTTTGCTTGATCCTCGTGATGTCGGCGGACTTGGACTAACGACTTCGGAAGTTGGTATTGTTTACGGGACAATTGGTGTAATTGCATTAACTGCCGGCGGATTAATCGGTGGATATGTAATTTCGAGAAAAGGGTTGAAATGGTGGTTGTGGCCCATGGTTTTAATCATGCACACTCCTGATTTGGCCTTTGTTTACCTATCTCATTTTATGCCCACAAATATTTTCGTTATTAGTACCGCTGTTGCATTTGAGCAATTCGGATATGGGTTTGGTTTCACAGCTTATATGATGTACATGATAATGATTTCACAAGGCGAATATAAAACCGCTCATTATGCTATTTGTACCGGAATAATGGCGTTGGGAATGATGATTCCGGGGATGTTCTCCGGGGCACTTCAGGAAAGCATTGGCTATTCACATTTTTTCATTTGGGTCGTTATCTCAACAATTCCCGGTTTTATAGTTACAACATTGGTT
>PFVB01000117.1:0-5498 GCA_002790395.1 Ignavibacteriales bacterium CG_4_9_14_3_um_filter_34_10
AACACGTTATTTATTCGTTATCAGGGTGCCTGTGGAAGTTGCCCAAGCTCTATAAGAGGAACTCTTGTTGCAATAGAAAATTTATTGAAAAGAGAATTAGATCCAACGATTGAAGTTGTATCTGCTTGATTATTCATAAATATCATTTTCTGCATCGGAAATATGCTCATTAAAAATATTTTCTAATTCCTCCTCAAAGAAAAATTTTTCTTGATCAAATGCTGGTTTAAGTTCATCAAGCCAGATGGCTCGGTCATCATATTTTGCAAAAAAAGGACGGGCGACCCAATCCGGATTTCTGCCTTGCAAAAATCGCATTGTTAACACTTTTTCATTTTTGATTTCACTTACACCGAGAACTTGAATTTTCCCCGGAGTTGAACTCATACTTGGACCACGAACCGTTCTACATACTCCGCTCACACTTTGATAAGCCATTCTAAAGATATTCCAAGCTTCAACGAGCGGGACAGAAAAAAAATCCTGAGCTCCCGTATCACGTGCAACAAACATGTAATACGGAATACAATTATGATTTACCTGCTTTCTCCATAACTCAGCCCAAACTTGTGGAGAATCATTAATATACTTCAGTATTGGTGATTGAGTTCTAATTTGTGCACCGGTTGATCTGATTCGTCTGATTGCATCAACTACTTGCGTGGTCGATAATTCCATAGGATGATTAAAATGCGCCATTATTGCTAAATTTTTACCGCTTTGAATAATTTTTTCAAAGAGTATCAGTAATTCGTCAGCATCTGAATCAGTTAGAAATCTGTATGGCCAATAACTCAGAGCTTTCGTTCCAATCCTAATGGTCTGAATATTAGGCAATTCGCTGCTCAATAATGGAAGGATATACGTTTCTAATATTTTGGTTTTCATTATCATTGGATCACCGCCGGTAAATAAAACATCTGTAACTTCGGGATGAATCTTTAAATATTTAACCAGCAAATCAGTTTCTTTCATAGCAAACTTTATTTCATCAAAACCAACAAACTGCGGCCAACGAAAACAAAAAGTACAATAGGCATGACATGTTTGTCCTTGACTTGGGAAAAACAATGTTGTTTCGCGATATTTATGCTGAACTCCTGTCAACCGAATCCCGTCAATTGTTGGAATATTATGCTTTTGTTTGGCAGGATGAGGATTCAGTTCAGTCCTGATTTTATTTACCATCGAGCTGATTGCTTCTTTAGTTACTCCTTTCTGAACTAATGATTCCAATTGTGCAAAATGATTGTTACTCAGCATTTCTTTCCTTGGAAAAGTAAGAGTATAGATAGGGTCATCTGGAATATTATCCCAATCGATAAGATTATCCGCAACATAATTATTTGTTTTAAATGGAAGAACGGAAGAAACAACTTCAATCTCTTTTAACCTTTTCGTACCGATTTTGCTAAATTGATTTAGTTCCTGAATATTTCTGGTTGAATATGAAATGTAATTTCTCATTTCGGTCATCTCCTTCTATTGTTATTAAAATCCCTCAAGGGAGGTGTTGCCGATTTTAGAATATGTGATTCGACAAGGCAGAATATAACATTATTAAGCTAAATGTCAAGTCTGATCATAAGATAATTTAAAAAATCAAATACATAAATCAATTGGTGAAGGAGCAGTTACAATTGACAAATGAGCCTGCTCTAAAAAGGTATTTTTTACGATTATTGAATTCGATTTCAAACTAAAACCTGCTTACCGAATGAATTCGTTCAGCAGGCAAGTTGAAATATTTTTTTATCAATTACATCTTATTAGATTCGATTCATAAATATTTTTAAATAAATTATTTCAAAAGGCTGCCTCAAAAAGGCAACCTTTATAGTAGTTCTGTTTAAGAACCTTTGAGAATTTTCTTTTTAAGATTTACAGTTTCATTGACATGGAAGGAAAACTCAGAAGCGAGAACAAATGTTTTTGTTATAAATCTGAGAAAAATGAACAACTGCTGCAAAACAAATAACACAAAAACAGAAAACATATTTGTTATCGGAAAATTAACAGCAATAGTCAGATAAATAATTGTAAACATTGTGTAAATAACAATCCCGGCTAAAAATATCAAAGCAACCACATGGATTCTCGTGAATACAAAACCTACCGCCATTTTAATTGCTGTCCAACTGCTTGTCAAATTGGTTTTCACAATAATGATCTTTGCATAATCGGAAATGACTGATAAAAGCAAAAAAAGAATTAAAAATATCACGGCTGAAATAATAATTACTTTGATATAATCAGTTTCAATTCCCGCATCAAATGAATCAAAAAACACTGAAGCTATTGTGATTACTATTCCAAAAGTAATTGCAAGTGCAAGCAGTTTATAAAGAAACAACCGTGTGTATCGCCAAAAATACTTGATGCCAAATCCAAAGAACTTTACGGCTTTCATCTTATTTGATTCAAAGTGGAATCTGCCAATTAATCCGCCTGCAAAAATAATTTCCATAAGCAAATAGAAAACAGCGAACATAATCATCACATTAAATATTGGCGAAATACTATCCCCATAGTTATGCATAAAATCTGAAAACACGGTATAATCAAATCCTGCAAATAATTCTGATAAAAGCGGCTTGCTTTTAAATGAACTCATCGACATACTGAACGCACTGCCTAATACAAAGCTGAAAACAAAAGTAACTGAATACATTACCAAAACTAATTTTATGACTGAAGCCATTTTCCTGAACCCGGCTAATAAGCTATTTTTAAGTCGCATAATCACTCCTAAAATAATCCTGCAAAAAACAGCATCAAATTCTCAAACCAGAAGATTATCTTTGCTGTAAATTTTATACTTGTGCGTGAATCCTTTTCAACAGACAAGGAATTATTTATCAGGTTAACATCCATTGAAATTTTTTGCATTGGATCAATATGAACAGATTTTATTTTCTTTTTTCCAACATACTTAAATTCTTTTGACCTCTCTTCTCCCGACCAATTTTCCGTCTTGGTTGAACCATCACTGAATTTAACAAGTACTTCGACAGGAAGGATTATTTCACCCAAACGATGAAGAATAACTTTGGCTTCATACTGTTTTTTCTTTTTATCATTTTGTCCGGAGAATTTTTTTGTCCCTGCGGAATCATAAATACCCAGTTTCCAATTCAATTCATTATTGCTTATTGATGCAATTTTATAATCACATACATTTGTGGAATTAAAAGTTTGCTCAAAGTACCAGTTCAGATTATCTCCATATTTATTTCCGGAATTCTTTTTCGATATTCCATTTGCAATTGAAATGAAATCACTGAAACTCGGATGTTTAAATTTCCACCTTGAATAGTAAGTCCTCATAATTTCATTCATTGTTTTTTCACCAAGTAGATTCTCCAAAGTTTTCAGGACAACCGCAGTTTTGTTATATGTATTAACTCCATAACCGCCGTGTTTAAAATCCCACGATTTAATATTTATCTGTGCAAGTTTAGGATTAGTCTGGTAAGTATAGCCGCTTCGGGTCATCTCATAATCGCCAATATTAATGCCCGATAAATTGAAGAAAGAATTTTTTCTGCCGTAGAATTTATCCATTATTCTTGTTTCAAAATATTGATTAAAACCTTCGTCGAGAAATGCCTCTTCAAATTCATTGGAAGCCAAAATATCCATAAAATAATTGTGTCCGAATTCATGAATTGTAACCATTTCAGTAAAATTAATTCCCTGTGGCATTCCCCAAAAACTTCCTGCGGTAATGAATGTCGGATATTCCATTCCGCCAGCACCCTGTGCATACATTGGCGGATCGACAATTGTTAAATTCGGATAAGGGTAACTCCCCAATTTTTTTTCAAAGAAATTCATTGCATGTTTTACTGATACAAAATGCCTTTGAACTTGTCCCAGATGTTCCGGCTGAATAAGTAATTCAATTTTCACATGCTTCCACTGATCATGAAAGACTTTATATCTTGAAGAAGCGGTAAATGCAAAATCAACAACATCTTCAGCACGGAAATAATGCGTCGTTGTTCCGTTACTGTTTTTTTTCTTCTCAATTAAATTGCCGACAGCGCCGACGATAAATTTTGAAGGCAGTGTAATCCGGACATTATAAACTCCGTAATCTGCATAAAATTCGGAGTTAGAATGAAACTGATGACAATTCCAGCTTCCAACTTTTGCATCGCGAATTCCAGGATATTCATAAACACCAATCTTCGGAAACCACTGTCCAACCAAGTAAAAATCTTTTGCAAAACCTGTCCGTGCAAAAATTTTCGGAAGTTTTGCGGTGAATTTAATCTTCAGTTCAATTTCCTGATTAGGAAGAATCGGTTTATTTAACCTTACTCTTGCAACCGTTTGATCATTTTCATTATCGTCATCCGGATGAATAAAATCAATATTATCTGTTAAATCACCCTGAGACGAATTTCCGATTGAATCAATATCAATCCATCCCCAGTTGTTTTTTTTGTTCAAATCATTTTCAATACCACGATGTTGTCCGCCGGATTCAATCATGAAAGTTGAATTGATATTTTTGAAAGCATTTAAATACAAATGAAAATGCAGTTCATTAATAATATCAGGTGAAGTGTTTTTCCATTTCAGGATTTCATAGCCGTAAAGTTTTTTTGAATTATCATCCACTTTCACCCAAATATTATAATCAGCAATTCGCGGGCTAAGTGGAATTTCAAAAATTTTTTGTGCCAACACCAAGTCGGCAATCAAAACGAATACAAATAACTTTTTCATTTCACCTCTTATTATTCGTTTGTGTTTAATTCTTTGTTCAACAAATGTCTGAACCAAAACTGAACATTCTCACGGAGCGAATGAAATATTTTGGGAAAGCCGACACCGTGCCGTGCATTGGGATAAAGCAATAACTCAAAGTCTTTATCCATATCAGTCCACTTATCAATTAACTGCATTGTGTTTTGCATGTGAACATTGTCATCAATCGTTCCATGCGTAATCAGCAAATGTCCTTTGTATTTGTCAGCATGCGTAATCGCTGAACCAAATTTATATCCATCAGGATTTTCGTCTGGTTTGTCCATGTATCTTTCTGTATAAATATTATCATACAACAACCAGTCACTTACTGAATATTCAGCAATTCCATAATTAAAATAATCTGCACCGCGTGTCATACACATCAAAGTAGAATATCCGCCATAACTTCCGCCTGTAATTCCGACTTTATTTGTGTCAATGAAAGGAAGTTTTCTGATCCATTTCGCTGCTGAAATAAAATCATCAATCTCCACTTTGCCAAGATTTCGATGAACCTGAGAAACAATTTTTTTGCCATAATGTCCAGAAGCACGATTATCAACCTGCAAATAAATTATATCATTCTGAGCAAAATAAAATCCACCGATTCCGCGTGAGAAAGAATTTGTAACGGTTGGAGCAAATGGTCCGCCATATACCGAAAAAATTATCGGATATTTTTTGGACTTGTCAAAGTCAGGTGGCAAAATCCATTTTGCCGGAAGTTCAATTCCATC
>PFVB01000117.1:5505-13363 GCA_002790395.1 Ignavibacteriales bacterium CG_4_9_14_3_um_filter_34_10
GGAATCGTAAATAAATCAACTTTCCCGAGTTTGTAATTGTTCATTACATCTGATTTTGAATCGCCCAATTCACGAATGAATTTTCCATCACCGGAAATCAAATTCATTTTTGTGGGGTGAGTAATATTGCTGAAGCGATCAATAACGAATGAACCATTTGTAGAGACCATTGAAGAATGCGAGCCCGCTTCATTGGTGATTTTCTTTAATCCTTTCCCGTTAAAATTTATTTTATAAAGATGCTTTTCGAAAATATTTTCTTTGTTAGCAGAGAAAAAAACGGTTTTGTTTTCTTCATCAATTTTATCAATGCCGGTTACATTCCAATTACCATCTGTAATTTGTTGAATTAATTTTCCTTTGTAATCATAATAATAAAGATGAGAATAACCGCTTATATCAGAACGAAGAATAAAGCCGGAATTATCATTCATAAAATAAATATCTTCAAAAAATTCTACCCACGAATCCTGCTGCTGAGTTAATATTTTTTTCTTTGCTCCGGAATTCGGGTCAGCGGAAAAAATTTCAATCTTATTCTGTTCCCTGTTCATAATCTGAAAAATCATCTGCCTGCTGTCCTTTGACCAATAAAGCCAAGCTGTATAAAAATCATCATACTCAGATAAATCAACCCAGGCAATTGAATTTGACTTTAAACTGTAAATTCCAATTTTAACCAGTGGATCAGGATCGCCTGCTTTTGGATATCTTTCATATTCCAGTTCTCCGTGTTGTCCGTCAGCCTTGAAAATAGGAAATTTAGGTACCTGTGAATCATCAAAACGAAGAAATGCAATATACTCAGAGTTTGGTGACCAATAAAAAGCGCGGTAGTTTGATGCCCTGCCTAATATTTCTTCATAATAAACCCACGATGCATAACCATTGTAAACCACATCCGAGCCGTCATTTGTCACCTGAATATTTTTTTCTATATCTATATCATATAGAAATAAATTATTGTCTTTTGTATAAGCAAAATATTTTCCGTCATCTGAGAGCTTTGGATTTTTAATATTTTTTTCTCCGGCAAGCATTTCTTTAAATCCGTTTTCCATGCTCAAAAAGGAAATTTTTTCATCGTCCTGAAAAAGAAAATTTTTATAATCATCTGTCATATCTTCAGATTGCAGCACATCTTTTCCTTCAGGCAGTTCTTTATTAATCTCTTCTGCATTGAGGAAAATTTCCTCATTTGAAGTTTTCGCATTTACTTTGACAAGATATGGCTTTTTTGAATCTTTGTTTATTTTCCGTTCAAGATAATTTTCATCATCGATCCATTTAACAATATTTGGTAATTGTTTTGTCAGCCTTTCGCCCTGAAATTTGAATGCCTGATTAAACGAAATCTTTTTTCCCTGTGCAAAGTTCGTATTAACGACAAGCAGCAGGGTAATCAAAAACACAAATTTACTTTTCATATTTTCCTCTTCAATTAAAGCGATTGTTTTTATTTATAAAAATATAAAAAAAATTGTATTTAGGTATAAACTTTACTTTAAATCTTCCGATAATAAGTTGGTAATAAAATTAGGAGTGCAAAATGGCATTAATTACATGGAATTCAACTTACTCAGTAAATGTAAAAGAAATTGATTTGCAGCATCAAAAACTTATTGCATTAATTAATCAGTTACATGATGGAATGAAAGCCGGGAAAGGGAAAGAAATTACTGGAAAAATTCTGTCGGATTTGGCTGATTACACAAAATTTCATTTCGGATATGAGGAAAAATTATTTGATCAGACTAAATATCCTGATACGATGGTACAAAAACGACAACATTCCGATTTGGTAAAACAAGTGGTCAATTATATTTCAAAGTTTCAAAAAGGCGAAGCTATTCTGACAATGGAACTTATGAATTTTTTAAAGGATTGGTTAATGAATCACATAGTTGCTACCGATAAGAAGTATACCTCATTCTTAAATTCAAAAGGAATATATTAAAATTTTTCATGAACCCCTCAAATCCGACATGTAAGGAATTGCATGCCGGATTTTTTTTTGCCTAGCAGATTAGTCGCTTTTCAGAGACTCAAATCACATAATTTGTCTGAATATTGATACATGACATTAAATTTTGCTATATTAGATAAGTAGAATACTGGTATTCAATTTGACTATACACTAACAACAAACAAAATGGAGGAATCATGAAAAATATTTCACTAATTAATAAGATAATTTTGGGAATAATATTTTTATCCCAGATAACCTTTGCTCAAAATGATTTACAGAGCACACTTTCAAATCTTTCCGCAGATGCTGCTAAGAAATATGTAGAACCTATCTCATCAAGTTTTGGTGCCAATCTAAATTCAGGATGGGTTCACAAAGCACCCAGTGCATCATTATTTGGTGTCGATATTGAAATTGGTGTTGTTGCAATGGCAACAATGTTTGGCAACGAACAAAAGAATTTTTCATCTACGGGAAAATTCAGGTTTAATGACGTACAGGCAACTGCATTAGTTGACAACGCCGGTATTACTAATCCTTATGCAAGAAATTTTGTTATCAACGAAATTAAAAAACAGGATTTTGGCGTTAACATTTCCGGACCTACAATTGTTGGAAGCAAAAAGGAGTTTGTCGAAGTTGAATTTCAGGGCGCAACATTTACAGATAATTTAACAGGTCAATCATTTACAGTTCCATCAAAGCAAATTGCAACAGTTGCAAGTGGTTTCCTTGATGAATTACCCGCAGCTCCGCTTGGCGCACCACAAATTACAATCGGAACAATTTACGGCACAATGGCTTCATTCAGATATTTACCAAGTATTGAAGTTGATAAAGACTTAGGTAAGTTCGAATACTTTGGATTTGGATTGCAACACAACCCAAGTGCATGGCTTCCAATTCCGCTTCCAGTAGATGTTTCATTAGCATACTTTACTCAATCAATGAAAGTCGGAAAAATCTTTGACGCTTCTGCAACATCATTTGGAATTTATGCAAGCAAAAGAATAGGCCCGGGTGCCTTGAACATTACTCCTTACGCAGGATTTGCAATTGAAAGTTCTGAAATTACAATTCAGTATGATTACGTTGTGGATTATCCTGTCGCAGGGACAGTTCTGCCGGTTAAGTTCAACCTCAAAGGTGAAAACTCATCAAGATTTGTGATTGGTGCTGCTTTGAAACTTGCATTCTTAAATCTTAATGTGGATTATAGTTTTGCAAAATACAAAACAATCAGTGGTGGTTTAGCTTTCATTATTTAATTGAATAAAAATTATAATTTTATTGTCACCCTTTGCCTGGCAGAGGGTGACATTTTTTTATAAACTCTTCAACGCTTCGAAATTTGCTTCGATTGTTTTGTCTAAATCTTCTTTGCTGTGAGCTGTAGAAATAAACATTGCTTCAAATTGTGCGGGCGGAAAATAAATTCCGCGATTCAACATTTCATGGAAATATTTTGCAAATAATTTTGTGTCAGATTTTACTGCAGTGTTGTAATCAATCACAGGTTCTTCGGTAAAAAATAAAGTCATCATTGAACCAACACGATTGAGCTGATAATTTTTATTGACTGATTTAATTCCAGTTTTAATCCCATCCTCAAGATATTTACCTTTTCCTTCAAGCAGAGAATAAATGTTGGGATTATTTTTAATATGATTTAATGCAGCTAAACCAGCACTCATTGCAAGTGGATTTCCACTCAAAGTTCCCGCCTGATAAACTGGGCCACTTGGTGAAACCATTTCCATAATTTCTTTTCGACCGCCATAAGCACCAACAGGAAGACCACCACCAATAATTTTTCCAAATGTTGATAAGTCAGGAGTGATTCCAAGAATTTCCTGCGCACCACCTTTTGCCAAACGAAAACCTGTCATCACTTCATCAAAAATCAAAACAATATTTTCATTTGAACAAACTTCTCTCAATTCTTTTATGAATGAATTATCCGCGCGAACTGTTCCCATATTTCCAACAACAGGTTCAATGATTACGCAAGCAATTTCATTTTTATTTGCTTGAATTAATTTTTTAACTGATTCAATATTATTAAAATCTGCAATCAACGTATCTGCGGCATTTCCTTTTGTAACGCCGGGAGAAGTGGGAACGCCAAATGTTAATGCACCGCTTCCTGCTTTGATTAAAAAGAAATCACCATGACCATGATAACAACCTTCGAACTTAATAAATTTTTCTTTGCCGGTGTAACCACGCGCAGCGCGAACCGCACTCATTGTTGCCTCCGTTCCACTATTTACCATTCGAACCATTTCGATTGAAGGAACCAATTCAGTAATCAACTTTGCCATTTGCACTTCAATTTCTGTCGGTGCCCCAAAGCTCGTTCCGTTGATGATTGCATTCATCAATGCGTCTTTTATGAATAAAGGGTTATGACCGAACAAATGTGGACCCCAGCTACCGATACAATCAATATATTCATTTCCATCAACATCATAAAATTTTGAACCGATCCCCCGTTCAATAAAAATAGGGGTGCCGCCAACAGATTTGAAAGCTCGAACGGGTGAATTTACTCCACCGGGAATAAAATTTTTTGCTGCTTCAAACAATGATTCACTTTTTTCTCTATTCATATATTTCCCATGAATTAAATTTTAAAAACTAATTTGCATTCCGAAGTTTTGGATTAAACAACCACACAAAAATAGCAAAAGGAAGTAAGATAAGTGAATTGATTATGATTGCCGTTGGCGTTCCGAAATGTTCTGCAAGCATTCCAATCCACAATGAGCCTATTGGAAATAAAGCAAAAAAACTAAAAGTATAAAAACTTAAAATCCTACCACGAAATTTTTCTTCAACATTAGTTTGGATCAGTCCATTTGACAAATTGAACATTGAAATAATAACTCCGCCAATTAATACAAGCATAAATACGGATGCGGCAAAAGTACGTGCGAATGAAAAAACCATTAACATTAATGGAAGTATAACTACACTTATGGATAAATATTTTCCTCTTACAATATACTTGTTTATTGAAGCAATAATCAAAGCGAATAACACTGCCCCAACTCCTCTTGCTGATTGAAGAAAGCCGTTTGTGGTTGAGTCGCCGTGTAATATTTTTACTGCCCATGCCGGAAATAGTGTAACCAAGCTCATTCCCAATAGACTAAGAACAGAAGTAACTGAAACTATTGAGAGAAGGAGTTTATTTTGCTTCAAATATAAAAATCCTTCTTTAATTTCATTTAAGACTGATTTCCTTTCAGTGTTGAGTTCTCTTTTTTCCAAACTCATTCTGCTTAAATTTACAATAACTGCCAAGAATGAAATTCCATTTATCATAAAACACCAAGCAGGTCCAAGCAAGGCATAAATAATTCCGGCTATTGCAGGACTAACTGCTGTAGCGGTGTTAAACATTGTGGAATTCAGAGCAATCGCATTCGTTAAATCTTCTTTCTCAACAAGTTCATTTACTAAAGCATGGCGAGGGGTCGCGTCAAATGCATTTCCAATTCCAAGCAAAAAAGAAATTACAATAATCATCTCAGGTTGAATAATTTTTGTAAAAGTCAAAACCGCCAGAAGAAATGCAAAAAACATCATCCAAACTTGTGTGATAATAATTATTTTTTTTCGTGGGTATCGATCTGAAATCACTCCACTATAAAAAGTAAAAAGCCAGGCAGGAATTCCGGCGGCGAAACCAACATAACCGAGATACGCAGGAGAATGAGTTAATTCAAAAACAAAAAATGCAAGTGCTGTTGTTTGCATCCACGAACCAAAAAGAGAAATCATTTGTCCCCAAAACCAGAGACGATAATTTCTATATTTTAATGCCGCAAAGGTTTGTTTAAAACCGTATTTTGACTGTTCGGTGCTCTTCACACCACCAATCTCAACTTCAGGAATTTCTGTTTGCATTTGATAATTTGACTCAGGATTACTTCAGTAACCTCGCAACATCCTTTGCAAAATAAGTCAAAATCATATCAGCACCGGCACGTTTAATAGCAATTAATGATTCCACCATTACGCGTTGTTCATCTATCCAACCAAGTTTACCTGCAGCTTTAATCATTGCATATTCACCGCTTACTTGATATGCAGCAGTTGGTATTCCAAATTTTTCCTTAACACGATAAAGAACATCAAGATATGGACCTGCAGGTTTTACCATAATCATATCGGCGCCTTCTTCAATGTCAAGTTCAGCTTCAAGAATTGCCTCGTTGGAATTAGCAATATCCATCTGATGTGAACGACGGTCACCAAATGCCGGAGTTGAATCAGCAGCATCTCTGAATGGCCCATAATAACCAGATGCGTATTTTACTGAATAACTTAATATTGGAATTTCTTCAAATCCATTTTCATCAAGTGCTTTTCGAATAGCAGCAACTCTTCCATCCATCATATCAGATGGTGCAATAACATCAGCGCCGGCTTGCGCATGAGTAACTGCTTCTTTTGCAAGCAATTTAATTGTTTGGTCATTCAAAATTCTTTCACCATCCAAAACTCCACAATGACCGTGTGAAGTATATTCGCACATACAAACATCTGTAATGACCAAAATATTTTTTACTTCTTTCTTAATTGCACGAACTGCTTGCTGAATAATTCCATTTGGATCATACGCACCACTGCCAACTTCATCTTTATGGTCAGGAATTCCAAAAAGAATAATTGCAGGGATTCCAAGCTGGACTAATTCTTTGCATTCCTCAACTAAAACATCAATCGACATTTGATAAACACCCGGCATTGAGCGGACTTCGTGTTTAACTTTTGTGCCCGGGACAACAAAGAGAGGATAAATTAAATCATTCTTTGTTAAAACAGTTTCACGAATCATATCACGTACGATTGAATTGTAACGCAATCGGCGTAAACGCTTTGTAGGAAAAGAACTCATTTTTACTCCAAGAAATAATTTTTAATGTATAATTTATAATGTAAAATGGTTTATAGATTTTCTTTGGATGTTTTTATGATACTTGTTAATAATTTTATTAGTTCAGTGCAATCGTTTAATACACTTAAATATTCTTTTTCATTAATCAATTCAGTCTCTTTTAATAATTCAATCCAATATTTTGTTTCATTAGCTTCCTTTAAACCGATATTTAATTTATTTATGAAATCTTTTTTAGATGGTGCACTTTGAGCTTCAGTTATATTTGCACCAATTGAAGTCCCGCTTCTTAAAAGTTGTTTAAATAATGGATAATATTTATTCTCGCGTTCAATTAGTATTTTATAAAATTTTATAATTCTAATTGCAAACTTAAAACTCTTATCAACAACAGAGTTTTTATATTCATAATTGCTTTCTGATACAAACCAATTATTCTCTTCTTCCATTTTACATTATACACTTTACATTATACATTTATTTGAGTTTTTCACACAATCACCCACAGAGATTCCACCTCGATAATTTCCGCTTAATATTATCCCGGAATTTTCTTTTTCAAATTTATCAAAATAATTTTCATGTTCAATATAGCCGATATTGTATTGCGGAATTGCTTTTTGCCAAAGTTTGTAATCCAACAAAATTGGATCACTGTTAATTTTCATCGTGCTATGAAATTCTGATAATATAATATCAATCAACATTTGATTTCCCATTTCAAATAAATGCGGAGCGCGGGCACCACCGACAAACAATGTAAATGCTGCTTTATCATCATCACAACGATTTGGAAAAATTGATGAACTCCAAATTGCACCAAGATATTTTTTCTGTTCCTTCGATGGAATTAAATAACCAAATCCATCAAGAGGAGTTTTAATGTTTTCTTTTTTATAACCAAGATATAAAACCATTACAGGCGGATAATAAATTTCATTAGCATGATTTTGGAATTCTTTATCAATTGAAGAAAATAG
>PFVB01000132.1 GCA_002790395.1 Ignavibacteriales bacterium CG_4_9_14_3_um_filter_34_10
CAAATTACTGATGATTTAAAAATATTAGTCCTTATTATCTACAATTAAAATTCCAGATTAATTCCTATTGAAGGAAGAACACCAATGCTTTGTTGGATGTCGGGCTTATTGATTTTATAATCCCATCTGACCGAAGAAGTGTTTTTGCGATTATAAATATTTTGAATATCAAGATATGTTATCATACTCCAGCCGTCAAAATCCCACCTTCTGTCAACTCGTATATCGAGACTATGAATGGGCTGAAATCTTTCTGAAAGATAATTTGAAATGCTTTGCGATCCATCTGTATTAAAAGGAGTATAAGGATTTCCTGTTGATATTCTAAACTTTGCAGAGGCTTCCCATTTTTCATTAAAAACATAACCCGAAGTCAAATTGAAAATCCATGTTTGATCATATTTCCCGATTCTTGATTCCCCATCAATTCCTTTGAAATTACTTTTGCTGTAGGTCAAACTCATAATTCCGTAAAGAGGAATATCGAATGATTTTTTTTGCATCGAAAGTTCAAAACCATAAACTTTTCCAGTGCCTTTGCTTGCCAGAGGTTCGAGTCCGAAAGAATCAAAATTTTGTGCTGCTCCTCCATAACCCGCACCGGTATTGGCTAAAACGAGATATGGTCTAATCAAACTTGCCGGATAATCAGAATATATTTTGTAGAAGCCTTCTAATTTAAGCAAAACATCCTTTCTTAATTTTTGGTCAATTCCGACAATATATTGTTTTACATTGATTGCCTCCAGATTCTTGTTTGTGTTTTCTGCAAACAACCAAATGTAAGATGGAAATTGATAGTATAAACCGGTGCTGAAATTAAGACTTGTATTTTCATTAATCATATAAGAAGTGGAAAACCGTGGACTAACATAAAATTTATCTTTTATTGCATCAAAATAATCGAGCCGGGCACCAAAATTTATTCGCCATCTGTGAAAGAATAATTCACTTACCTGAGAATAGAAAGCTGTCTTATTAAAATATCCGCCGGTTTGCAAATTTGTGATTGGTAATACTTCGCCAAATGAGGTTACAAAGAATTTTGGAAAAAGAACGTCAGCATTATATTTAATTAATTTTGTTGAAATCCCAGAGTTCAATTCAAGTGTTGGTGAAATTTTATAAACAAAATCAATCTTCATTTCATTTTCTGCTTCGCGGGATTTATTTAAAAAAATCGGTTTGAACACAGTGTCTTTTTGGAAAGCATCATAATCAACAAAATTTCTGCTTATGCTGAAAGTATAAAATCCCTGCTTGATTAATCTACGTAATGAAATCCCTGTTAAATACTGATTTTGATTGCTTCCTAAAATTTGAGCATTATCATAAATATCTTCTTTGTTTTTATTGTTGAATTTAACTTTGTCGAACGCAGCAATGAATATGTATGATAATTTGCTTTTTGAATCAATGTCATAAGAGAATTTTCCAAGCACATCATAGTATTCAGGTACAAAATTAAAACCAGCAGCATTAAAAATAAAATCGAGATAACTTCGTCTTGCCGAAAAAATAAAATTTGAGTTTTGAGAAACTGGTCCTTCAAAGTTTAATCCAAACTGTGTGGCTGATATTAATGCCTTTCCGCCAAACTTATCTGTTCGTCCTTCGCGTAAATCAATTTTGAGCACGCTTGATAATTTATCACCATAAGCAGCAGAAAATCCACCGGTGCTGAAAGAAGTTCCATTCACATAATCAAGATTTACAAAACTTAACGGACCGCCGGAAGCTCCTTGTGTTCCGAAGTGATTAATGTTTGGAATAACAAATCCATCCAGTACAAACAAGTTTTCTGACGGTGCACCACCGCGGACAATTAAATCATTTCTTCCCGCATCGGATTGTGCAACGCCGGGAAGAACCGATAATGCCCTTACTACATCTTCAAAGCTGCCAGGAGATCTTCGTATTTCTTCATAACTCAAATTTTTCAAACTTGTGATTTCTGTGGGATTCATTTCAAAAAATTCAGATGTCACCGTAATTCCCTCAAGTTCAATTACTGCGGGAGACAATTCAAATACAACTTCTGTCGGTCGTGCCGAATTAATAATTATATCCGATTTTATTTGTGTATCATATCCCACAAACGAAGCTCTAATCTGATAATTTCCTATTTGAATATTTTCAATTTGGAATTTTCCCTCATTGCTGGAAGCCGTTCCTAATTCTGTTCCGACCAATATTATGTTTACTCCCGGCAAGGGTTCTCTCGTGATTTTATCAAAAACTTTTCCAACAATGCTTCCGCTTGAGTTGTCAGCATAATTATTATTGGAGCATAATATTATCAATAATAAAAGAATAAATTTTTTCATATTTCAGTTTTTTTTATAAATATCAACAACAAGTTTAATTATTTAGTTCGATTTAATGCTTTTTATTATATTTCAATAGTAATTGCAAAGTTGTTTAACTAATTAAGTTAAAAACAAAAATGAAATAATGAATGAAAATAAATTCTGACTTAAAGCACCAATTAATAAAAGTATTACAGAGCGAAGATTTGTTTCAAAAGATTGAAGGGCTGTTAAAAGGGTTTTCACCGGTAGAATTATTGAATGATAAAGACTGCAGGTTCGATGGTTTTTTTTGCAGCAAATCAGAAGAAAACAATTCAACAAATATTTTGTATTCTGACTCGATAAAATCCATTTGTGGTTATTCAAACGAAGAATTGCTTAAAATACCCGGCGGATTAATTTCCCTGCTAACTGGCGACAATAGGGAAAACATTAAAAGGAAGTATTTGCAAATATTAAACGGAGAAGAAAAAGAGGACAGAAGTTTATTGTATTCAATATTAACAAAAGATGAAAAAGTTGTTTGGATTTATGAAAGTTTTAACGTCACCTTTAATGAAAACAACGAATTGAGATTTTTCCAATCAATCGGAAAAAACATTAACGAGGAGGTTTATAAAATTGAAAGCCTAACAAAGGAAGTGGAGGATTCTAAGCTGTTAATTTGGCAGAGAGACAAGTTTATCAATATTATCTCGCATGATTTGAGATCACCTTTTACGAGTCTTCTGGGATTTTCAGAAATATTAATCAATGAACCGGGAATCCCTACGGAAGAAAGGCTGGAGTATTTGCACTTTATTCATGATGCTTCAAAAACTCAACTTCAGTTTATTAATAATTTACTTGACTGGGCAAGGCTTCAGACAGGAAAAATTAAAATTGAATTAAAAAGAATAAATCTTAAAGACACGGTTTCCAATTGTGTTTCACTTCTTACACATTCTGCAATTTCAAAAAATATTGATATTCGTGTAAATATTTCTGAGGACTTGTTTGTAAGTGCTGATGAAAGGCTAATTGGATCGACGCTATCAAATTTAATCGGCAATGCAATCAAATTTTCAGAAACCGGTAAACCTGTTGATGTTTATGCCGATCGATACAAAGAAGGAATGGTAGAAATTGTTGTGAAGGATGAGGGAATCGGAATATCAGAAGAGGATAACACTAAAGTTTTTAAGATTGAAGAAAAATTTATTTTAAAAGGAACAGCGGGAGAAAAAGGCTCCGGAATGGGGCTTATTCTTGCAAAGGAAATCATAAAAAAGCATGGTGGAGAAATTTGGTTTTATTCAAAAGAAAATGAAGGCAGCGAATTTCACTTCACACTGAACGAGGCGAAAAATATTATTCTTATTATTGAAGATGAGCCGGAGATAAGAAAAATTTATCACTATGCTTTCAGTAAATTATTAAGTAATTATGAAATCATTGAAGCGGGAAACGGATACGAAGCAATGAGCAATGTTTTTAATCAATTGCCTTCGCTGGTAATCACTGATCATGATATGCCGCTGATGAGCGGAACACAACTGATAGAAGCAATAAGAAAAAAAGATAAAAAAAATTCTGTGCCGATTGTTGTTATTTCTGCTAAATTAACACCTGAGATTTCATCCGTTTATCAAAAGCTGGGGGTAAAGTATTTACTTCCCAAGCCGATTGATATGAATGAATTAGCAAAAATTATTAAACTTTGTCTAATTAAATATTGAAGAGGTTTATGGAAGTTGTCAATAATTGGTATGCTTTATATACAAAACCGCGAGCCGAATTTGTTGCAGAACAGCAGCTTAACGAGGTTGGAATAACAACATATTTGCCTACGATTCAGAGGTTAAGAAAATGGAGCGATAGAAAGAAAAAAATTATCGAACCACTATTTAGAAGTTATATTTTTATTTATTCAACAGAGCCTCAGCGGTCGCTTGCGTGTGAGGCAGAAGCAGTAGTAAGAACAATTTTTTTTGGAGGTAAACCGTCAATAATTCCTGCATCACAAATTGAAAATGTAAAAAAAATTCTAAGCAGGACAAATGACGTAAACGTTATTGAAGGTATTGTTAAAGGGACGCTAGTTAAAATTGTAGATGGACCATTTGCGGACATTGAAGGAGTTGTTTATTCGCAATTAAATGATGAATCAATGCTGGCGGTATCAATCGAATTGTTGAACCGTTCTGTTATTGTTCAACTGCCTAAAAACAGCATAGTAAAAATTGCAAGTTAAACTTTGAAATTGTTTTCTCGGAAGATACGGGCTTTCTAATGATTTTATAATTAACCAAGTAGGTGAGCAATGAAAAAAAATCTGATATACTTGTTTGTGATTTGGGGATTGTTAATTTCCCGATTCAGTGCGCAGACAGTTCAAGAATATTTATCTCAAGGTGATAAATACTATGAACAATTTAATAATGAAAAAGCTCTTGAGTTTTATCAAAAGGCGGATGTTGCTTTTCCCGACAATTGGGAAATCCTTTGGCGAATTAGCCGAGCCCATGTTGATATTGCTGAGCATATGCCATCAAGTACAGACGAGCAAGAAGATGCACAAATTGCCAAGTTTAATCTGGCTTTTGAATATGCAAACAGAGCCGTTAAAATTGCACCAAATCAATCAGTAACGTATTTGCGAAGAGCAATTGCAAATGGGAAAATCGCTTTGTTTAAAGGTGTTTTTTCAGTAGCCGGAGTTGTTAATCAAGTAAAAGCTGACTGTGAAAAAGCAATTTCATTAAATAATGGTGGCAACGATATTCAGGGTGTAACACATTATGTTTATGCTAGAACTCATGCTAAAATAAGTGAAAAATGGAAACCGGCACGAGCAGTTTTAGGATTAGGCTGGGCAAATATTGAAACGGCATTATCTAATTATCAAAAAGCTATTGAGCTTAAACCGAATTTCATGATGTTTTATGTCGATTATGCAAAAGCTCTTATTTCAGAAGATGATTACAATAAGGCAAGAGAAATGCTGAAGAAAGCAATTTCATGCAAGAACGAAGATGAGGATGATGCAAAATTACGTGAAGAAGCCAGACAGCTTTTTAAGAAAATTGAAAAAGAGTAATGCAAACAAGTTCAATAAATATTGAGCTTATTTCAAAACTTAAATCTGCAAACAAAATTTTGTTTTTCACCGGAGCCGGAATTTCTGCCGAAAGCGGAATTCCGACTTTTCGGGGGAAAGACGGTATCTGGAATAAATTAAAACCCGAAGAACTTGCCAACTTTAATGCATTTCTGAAAAATCCCGACTTGGTTTGGGAATGGTATCAGTACAGAAGAAAAATCGTAAATGAAACCAACCCAAATAAAGGTCATTATGCCATCAAAGAATTTGAAAATTATTACAAAGAAGTAAATGTTGTCACTCAAAATGTTGATAATTTACACAGGCGTGCTGGCACCAAAAATATTTTTGAACTGCATGGAAATATCGAAAGAAATTATTGTGTTGATTGCTATAAAAATTTTGATAATGTGGAAAGTGATAACTCTAAAGTTCCGCATTGTAAATATTGCGGCGGATTGATTCGTCCCGATGTTGTTTGGTTTGGTGAAATGCTTCCGCAGGAAATCTTTAGTGAAGCCGAACAAAAAGCAAAGATGTGCGATATATGTTTTGTCGTTGGTACAACCGGAATAGTTTATCCTGCTGCATATATCCCAATGATTGCAAAAGAAAATGGTGCGTTCCTTGTGGAAATTAATCTGAACGAAACTGAAATTTCAGATAAAATGGATTTGTCTTTATTTGGAAAGTCTGGAGAAATTCTTCCTTTGATAATTACAAAAGTTAGAGAAATGAAGTTGAAGAACTAAAGATTCATTCCCATATATTTTTTCACGTCAAATTTTTTTGCACAGCCATTATAATTCATATATCTAATTTTGCCATAAACCTGACGCTCAAACCACGGACGATCGTGAACTCCTCCAATTGACCAAGCAATTCCGGCGTATCCATTTGGGTCGCGTCCGTCAAGTTCATATTTGTCATTCAGATAAATTGCGGTTTGTAATGCATCTTCGGGTGACTTACTCCATTCCAGAATTTTTTTAGCCCAATACATTCGCATATAGCCGTGCATTTTTCCTTTTTTTACCATTTCCATTTGTGCAGAATTCCACAATTCATCATGGGTTTCTCCTAATTCAAACTTTTCGGTGGAATAGACATAATCACGTTTGTCATTTCTGTGTTGATTTAAAGAATCTTGTGCCCACTTTGGGAAACCTTCAAATGAATCATAACTTTTATTGAAGTAACAAAAGTTATCAGAAAGTTCGCGGCGAATAATCATTTCTTCTAAAAAAGATTTGTGTGACTCAGGATATTCAATCAACGGCTGAATTGCAAGTGCAACTCGTTGGGGAGAGATTTGACCAAAATGAAAATAAGGAGAAAGATTCGATTGTGCATCGTGTGTTGGAAAATTTCTGTCAGTTCCGTAAACAGCAAATTTGTCAGAAATAAATTCTTGCAAAACATTGTTGGCTGCGGTTTCTCCCGGCATCAACCAATTGATTTCTTTTATCTTTTTATTTATCTCAAGCAAATTATAAACCGCAGTCCAATCCGTTTTGTGTAAATCAACTTGCTGATTCATCTTTTGAAGTTTCGGAAATTCATCCAAATATTCAGGCAAAAGTTTTTGTATTTTAGGACGGATTGTGTATGCTGCAAATTCCTGTTTGTCGGAGACTTGATGAAAAGGAACAATATTGTGAGCATCAACCTCGTGAAATGGGATTTCAATTTTACCGGCTACTGCTTTCTTCCACTTCTGTGCAATTTGTAGCGGATTGAAATCAGCCACAAGCAAAGAAGAATTTACTCTTGTTAAAAATTGGGGAATTTCATTTTCGGGACTTCCCATAGTCAGTAAGAAAGGAATGTTGTATTTATGCAATTCAATTTCAACTTCCTTTAACCCTTCTATCATAAAATTGTACTGACGGAAAGTTGCTTCTAAAAATTTTGGCACAAGATTAAATGCAACATAAAAGTACCGGTTTAATTCAATAGCTTTTCCCTGTGCATAAATCAAAGCCCAGTTATCATATACCCGCTGATCTCTTTGCATCCAATAAACAACCGGTCCGTTTTTTTGTATTCCATTCTGAAGTATTCGTAATCTTTTTATGTTCATTTTCCCAACTTGACTATTTCATCAAATTCGCTTTTCGTAATTGGCATAACGGAAAGCCGATTGCCTCTTTTAAGTAACTGCATATTTATTAATTTCTTATTGTTTCTCATTTCTTCAATCGGAACAATAGTTGAAAATTTTTTGACAAATTTCACATTAACCATAAACCAAGCAGGAGAATCAATTTTACTTTTAGGATCAAAATGAGGATTATCAGGATCGAAAGCTGTGAAATCCGGATAAGCCTCTTTAACAATTTCACAAATTCCTGCAGCAGCCGGTGGCTCGGAATTACTGTGATAGAAAATTACTTTATCTCCGACTTTCATTTCATCACGGATAAAATTTCTTGCCTGATAATTACGTACGCCATCCCAGAATGTGGTTTGATTTTTAGCTTTTTCCAGATCATCTATAGAAAAAACTTGTGGCTCAGATTTCATTAACCAATATTTCATATTCCCCTCGCTACTTAAAATATTTATTTAGCCAATTTTTTCTCAAAGTGTTAACCTCATCTCTGTGTTTTTTCAGAAAGTGATCACCTTGCTCAAATAAAACAAGCTTGACATTATTTTTGTTCAAAATTAATTTTTCTGCCATTCGGATTGAATCATTTACAGGCACGCGATCATCATCAGTGCCGTGCATGATTAAAATACTGCAGTCTTTAAAGATTTTATCGGCAAAATTAATTGCGGATCTTTTTGAGCATTCAAATTCATAATTAAAAGGAATTTCTTTCCCTGTTGTAATCTTGAACAGCCTTTGAATGTATTTGTTTTCGCTTACTCCACAGTTTAAATCAGCAATTCCTCCCGAAATAATTGCTGTGCTGAAAACTCTTGTTCTTGCAAGCAATAGATAAGCCATCATTCCTCCGCGGCTCCAGCCTTCGATTCCCCATTTTGAAGTATCGGCAAATTCGAATTCATTTGCCAGAGGGATTAAATTCAAAACATCATTTAAGTCATTTCCACCAAATTCATCCTGACCTTCACCGCCATCATTTCCGCGATACTGTGTTGAAAGAACAAAATAACCCCAGCTAGCAATCTGTCCTAAAATCCCTCTTGCATTAAAATCATCAAGTTTTCCGGCATTATTAATTCCTCCTCTGCACCAAATAACACAGGGAATTTTCCCCGAAGGATTTTTCGGATAAGCCACATGTCCAACTACTTTTAAATTATCGGATAAATATTCTATCTTCTCGACAGTTGTTAAATCAAGAGTATCCTTTCCCCAGCCGGAGACTATCATTTTTTCCTGAATGCCCGTCAGTTTTATTGGTTTTCTAAATAAAATCAATTTAATTTTCCCATGCAATATTTCATAATTTAAAATAATAATTTGGACAACAATGAAACTCAAAAAAAAAATATTTACAAAATCTAACATTTTACTTTTCAGTATTCCTATAATAGTATTATTTTATTTTATATTATCAAAAAATGATTCTATTGAACAAAAAACCGAAAATAAAATGAAGACATTTGATTCTTTTGAATTCAAAAAAGAAGGGGAGCTTACATTTATTAATACCCGAAATCAATTTATCTCGAAAGTAGATATTGAAATTGCCGATGACAATGATTCGCGAGCAACAGGATTAATGTTCAGAAAAAAACTTGATATCAATCAAGGTATGCTGTTTATTTTCGATTACGAAGATTATCAATCGTTCTGGATGAAAAATACTGTTCTCTCACTCGATATGATATTCGTAAATAAAAACAATGAAATAATTAAAATTCATAAACACACAACTCCTTTTTCAGAACAAAGTTATCCTTCAATTAACCCTTCAATTTATGTTATAGAAGTGAATGCAGGATACACCGATCAATTTTCAATTAAAGAAGGTGATAAAGTAAATTGGCGCAAAGTTTAAAAGCGTCAAATCACCTCGATTTTTAACTTGGAAATATTTACCGATTATTGGGTTTGAAGTAATAATTACCTGTAAAAAAGTTAAAAAATGTTATTGCTATTTAAAAATCATTTATTATATTTCGAATGCAATACTTTTTTCTGGTCTAAAATTTGTAAAATTTAACGAATAATAGAAGAAAAACATGGGACAGCAACAACTTTGGTACATATTGTTAGGATTGATCGTTGTGGCGATTGCTGTTTCGCTTGGAATAGTTCTTTATCGTGAACACGCGATAGATCAGAAAAGAAATAATGTTATAAATGATTGTGTTCATCTTGCTGCCATTGCCCAGCAATATTATTTAAAACCCCGTGAATATGGCGGCGGCGGAAAATCTTTTAATCATTGGGAAATTCCAAATGTGTTGGTTACCAATGCAAATGGACACTATGAAATAACTTCTATTGAATCACAGGAAGTTATTATTTTGGGAACAGGAAACGAAGTGGTTACAGGGGATGATTCCTTGAAGGTTGAAATTACAATTCCCTCACCACCAAGAAATTATCAAGTTACACCGTATAATTAATGTGGTAGTCTTAATTACATATAACTATAACTAAAAATAGGAGTACAAAATGGGTCAACAACAATTATTACTTATCGTTCTCGGCGTTATTATCGTCGGCATAGCTGTAGTGGTTGGTATTAATGTATTTACAGCTCAATCAGAAGAATCGACAAAAGATGCAATTATTTCTGATTGTACAACTTTAGGAGCTATGGCTCAGCAATATTTCAGAAAACCAACTGCAATGGGCGGTGGAGGAAATACGTTTACAGGTTGGACAATCCCTGCAAGTTTGGCAACAACTGCAAATGGAACTTATAGCGCTGTGGCTGTGGCAGCTACCGTTACCATTACCGGAACTCCACTTGCTGCAACCGGATATTCATGGACGATTACAACAAATGTTACACCAACAAATGTTACATCATCAGAAACAGCAGCAGAATAAAATAACACTTTCTATTTAATTTTTTATTCGTTATTTTTTAGCTGATAAAGAGCAATCTTTATCAGCTTTTTTATTTTATAAGAGGAGAAAATGGTAGAACTAAGATTTAATGCGATAAGACCAAACGGACAAATATTATCCGGTACTTTGAGTGCAGAAAATTATTCGGAAGGAAAGAAGAAAGTCAATCTTCTTATTGCAAAGGAAAAGTTAAAATTAAAATCCGTTGAAAAAAAATCCACATATATTTATAAAATAAAAAAAGGAAATGAGCCTGCAATTAAAGGCGAACAAAGGGCATTCTCAAAAGATGAAGTCGAAAAAGCTTTATCAAAACTTGGCTATCAGGTACTGTCAGTTAATAAATATATGTTTGAATGGAATCCCAAACCACCTCCGCAAGAAATTTTGTCTTTTGTGAAAATCAGTGCAGAACTGCTTGAGCAGAAGTTATCATACAGCGAAATTATGACTTTATTGATTAATGATATTGAAAATAAAACTTTAAGGGAAACTTTAAAACAAATTAATAATGACTTAAAAAAGGGAGCGGACAGTCAGCAAGTATTTTTAAGGTATCAGTCAGTGTTTGGTAAATTCACTTCGTATATGCTTGGTCTTGCGGCAAAAAGCGGTAACATGACAGAAATATACAGAGCCACAGCTAAATTTCTTGAACGACGAATGCAGTTTCGCAAAGATTTACGAAGTGCATTGATTACTCCAATAATTACAATGTTTGTTTTGTTTCTTGCAATTTTATTTTATATCGGATATATATTTCCTGAAACGGCAAAATTATTTGTGCGATTTAAAATTCCATTGCCACCGATGACAGCCTTTACGTTAGACATCAGTGAATTTTTACTTGGGAATATTGGACTTGTTCTTTTTGTTGTTATTGTTCCACCTATCATATTTTGGAGATATATCAGCACAAAGCGGGGCAAAATGTTTTTCGACAAATGGTTGCTTAAAATTCCAGTTGTCGGCTCTTTGATTCACAAAACTTTAATTGAGGTTTTTTGTCGGGTGTTTTATACATTGTACAGCGGTTCAGCCGAAAGTATTGAGCCAATCAGGATTGCAGCTGAAGCAAGTGACAATGCATATTTTGAACAGCAAATAAAGCAAATTGCAATTCCGATGATGATAAAAAGAGGTGCAGGAATTACGGATTCATTTGCTGCTTCAGGTGTTTTTACGGAAACAGCAATTTCAAGATTTCATTCGGGCGAAGAAACGGGTACAATTAAAAACACTGCCCTTCAGCTTGCAAACTATTATGAAAGTGAAACAGTTTTCAGATTAAAAAATATTATTGAAATGATTCAGGTTTCGGTTGCTATGGTTATTATGATTGTTATGATTGGATTAACACTTGTTTCAGCAGAGACTGCTACCATTAGTCCAAAATCACCTTTTGCAAAATAAATTGAAGAAATAATATGCTTGATTCACAATTAGAAATGATCGATAAAATTGGATACCTTCTGCTTAAGAAAGGAATTATTGACAACAAAATTCTTGAAGAAGCCCTAAAGGTTAAGAACGAAGACTCAACAAAGCAGAAAAGAAATCTTGCTCAAATTCTTGTTCAGGAATTTGGTTTTGATCACGATACTATTTTCCGTGAAGTAGCGGTACTTTATGCATTTAAAGAATTAAATATTAGACCTGATGATTTGCCGGAAGAAAGAGTTAATGAAATTCGTAGAATTATGTCCTCTCGTGGCGATGAAATAAAAGCCGCTATGCTTGAACATCAGGTTATTCCGTATGCTTTTGACAGAATGCGTGAAAAACTAGTTCTTGCTGCTGTTGATCCAACCGACAGATTCTTAACAAAAATAGCTTATGATCTGAATGCAAAAAAATATGAAATAAATTATTTGCGTCGTCGTGATTATGATAAAATTATTAATATCATTTCCCCGCCCGAAAATGAATTCTTGAGAAGTCTTGAAGAATCAAATGAAGAGTTGCAAATTGAGCATGAAGAAAATGTAAACGAAGAAGAACTCGATGCCGAAATTAATAAAAGCGCACTTGTAAATTTAGTTGAGGCTGCACTTTTAGAAGGTGTCAGAAAGGGTGCAAGTGATATTCACTTCGTTCCTAAAAGTGCGACACGAACAGAAATATTATTCCGTGTGGATGGCAATTTACAAATTTGGCATGTGCAGGAAGGAACTTTACCCGAGGCAGTAATATCAGTAGTAAAAGACAGATCAAAAGGATTAGACAGATTCGAACGAGAGAAAGCACAAGATGGATTTATTCAGCGTGAAATTGACAAACATATAATTCGTTTCCGTGTTTCTGTTCTTCCTATGGTTGGGACTGAACTAAAAAATAAATTTGAATCAATTGTAATAAGAATACTTGATGATCGAAAAGTCATAAGAGATTTAGGTAAATTAGGTTTGGTTGGTTATGCAAAGGATGCCTTCGAGAAAGCAATCAATCGACCGCAAGGCATGATTATTCTTACAGGTCCTACGGGCAGCGGTAAAAGCACAACGCTCATTGCAGCACTGTACCAAGTTATTGATCCAACGGTTAATGTTCTTACAGTTGAAGATCCTGTTGAGTATGTAATTGAAGGAGCCCGCCAATTAAAAATTGGGTACCGAATGAATTTTGAACAGGCAATCAGAGCAATACTTCGACATGATCCTGACATTGTTCTTGTTGGAGAAATGCGAGATAAGGAAACTGCTGAAACAGCAATTAAGCTTGCTAACACGGGTCACTTAACGTTTTCAACATTGCATACGAACGATGCTACAAGTGCTGTTTCACGTTTGTACAAAATGGGAATTGAACCATTCTTAATTGCTTATGCAATAAATATTATTGTTGCGCAGAGATTAATTCGTAAATTATGTGAAAAATGTAAAAGAAAAGTTACTAATCTTGATCCGGAAATGTTTAAAAGAGCCGGAATAAATATTGACGAATGGAGAAACATTGAACTTTATGAGGCTGTGGGTTGTGATGCGTGCAATCATTCGGGATACAAAGGAAGAATGGCTATTCATGAGTCTTTATATTTTACTCCTGCAATCAGGCAATTAATTGTAAAATCAGGGGAAGAAGTAAACGAAGAAGTAATTCGTCAGCAAGCAAAATTAGATGGAACGCTTTCGCTTCGTGAATCTGGTTTTGAAAAAGCGCGTGCAGGATTAACTTCTCTTCAGGAAGTAATTGCTTCGACTTCAGAAGAATAATTGTTTTATTAAATAAAATTTTTATAAATTTCACATAGATAAAAATATTTCATAATTCTGGAAATTAATGATAGACAAAGCGAAACAAATTCTGCAAAGATACAGCAATTTAATACCACCAACTGTTTTAGGTCCTGAAAAAGTTGCATTCCTTGCAGACAAAATGAGAGAGATGCCTGCCGAAGAAAAAATAGTTTTGCATGGATTAATGAATTATGTGTTATCAACAATGGTTGAAAAAGAAGCATCGGATGTTGAGGTGGGCGGCTATGGAACTGCCGGAAGTATTTGGCTGAGAATCCACGGAAACAAGGACAGATTTACTGAGTTACCAATTTTATCGACTGAGGAAGCTTCAACGCTTATCCTATCTTTGTTAACATTGAATCAAATCAAACATTTACTCGTCAGCAGAAATCTCGATTTCAGTTACACTTTCAGATATGAAAAACAAAATAAATATTTAAGATTCCGTGCCGACACATATTTTGACCTTGATTCTCTTGCCTTAAACATGCGCGCAATATCTTCTGCTATTCGACCTTTGGATTCTCTTGAATTTCATCCCAATGCAGTAAGAAGCATGAATCATAATTTTATCAAGTTCGGATTATCTTTGGTAACCGGTATCACTGGTTCCGGAAAATCAGCGACACTTGATTCTGTAATTGATTATCATAATAATTTTGACCCATGCCATATTGTTATAATTGCTTCACCAATTGAATATGTCCATTCATCAAAAAAATCTTTGATCAGACATCGCGAAGTTGGAAGAGATGTTCTGTCATTTAAAGAAGGAGTAATTCAGGCTTTAAGGCAAGATCCTGATATTATAGTAATTGGTGAAATGAGAGATCCTGATACAATCATGGCTGCACTTGAAGTTACAGATACGGGACATAAAGTTTTTTCAACTTTGCACACATCTTCAGCAACGGAATCAATTGACAGAATTATTGCCGAGGTTAATCCAATTGAACAGGAAAGAGTAAGAAACAGGCTTGCAGATGTATTAATTACCGTTGTTTCTCAGAAATTAGTACCGACTGTTGATGGGAAAAGAACCTTAGCCAAAGAAGTTTTGATAGTTACTCCGAGCGTGAAAGCAGCCATTAAAAACAATAATACAAGTGAAATTTATATGATGCTGGTGCAGGGCGGAAATCAAGGAATGATGACGATGGAACAGGATTTGTTACGGCTTTTGCAACAAAAAAGAATTACTCAGGAAACAGCGTTGACTTTTGCAAACAACAAAATACGAATGCTTCAACTTCTAAAGGGAAGTTAATAGATGAAATATTTCATTTTTGTTTATTGTGAAGGAACTGAATCAAAATATGCTGTTGTAAGCAAAGAGAACGATAGAATAAAAATCATTCATACTTTTGCCGTTACTCTCTCCGCTTCCACAATTGCAAAGAAAGATTTGAACAAAGGCGAGATTAATTTTGATTCACTTGAATCTGACGGGTTAAATCTCGACAGAATTGAAGGTTCAGATATTTCACTTAATGTGGAACAAGAAACTGACCTGGTAATGATCTCAAAAGGGTTGGCAAGAGTTAAACTTACGAAGGCTACATTTATCCCAATCATTTCTGATCCGACAATTAATTATCATGTGTTTGAAGGAAATTCTGAATTAGACAAAAATAAATTACTTGATATTATTATTCAGGATTTGTACAAGTCAAAAAATATTTCTGTATCAAAAGACAGAATTGATTTTGTGACACTGAACGATAAATCAAACTTAGCTATTTTTGCTGAAGGATCGATCCCTTGTGCTGATTTGGTTAACTCGTTGGCTGCACTTGAAGCAAAAAGATATTATAAAATTGCTACCATCAAAAGTGCTGAGGTTTCTCTTTCAAATTATGTTTCGCATACTCTAAAATTTTTTCCGGAAGATTATAGTTTAATTATTCATATCGGAAAAGAAGCAAGTAAGCTTATTTTTCTCGAAGGGCAAAGCCTTAAGCATATTGGAACCACTTTAGATATTGGCACAAAAAATCTTCATACATACGATGTTTATTTTTCCAAGATTTTATTGGAAATGGAAAATGGTGGCATTCCCAGGCTTGATAATGTTATTCTTTGCGGTGACGACAGATCCGAAAATATTGTTCTTTCATTTTATGGAACATTCCCCGAAGCCAATGTAATTGAGTTAAAGTTTGATGGATTCGACCTTTCGGAAATTTCGACAGAGGACAAAGAAACTATTTCTTCATTTTCTATTCCGATTGCTTCCGCCTTTGAATATTTTGCAGAACTTAAGAAAGAGTTCTTCGGCATTAATATATTGCCAACCGAAATTAAAGAAAATCAAAAATTCTTGCAATTTGGATGGCACAGTTATTTGATGCTTGTTTTATTTTTCTTTGCTGCATTTGGAATAACAGTTTTAGAGCTTTCCAATGTTTCTGAGATGAATAAACTTGATCTTGAGATTCAAAGACTTTCTGATATGAAAAAAAGAAATGAGGAAATTTTAAGTCAGATGACGCCACTACAAGATAAAATTTCTAATTTCGATAATACACAAACTATTCTTGATTCTGCTGCCGCTGGTACGGAAATATGGGGAAATTCGCTCCAAAAGGTTGCAGATTTTATTGAGCGAAGAAGAGATTTTTGGATCTCACATTTAGACTCTAAAGATAATTCCAACTTAATTCTAAAGGGTTATGCTCTGTCCCGAAGGTCTCTGACTGAATTTGCAAGATATTCAAACACTTCTATTTTGAATAATGTAACTTATGAACCGCTTAGAGAAAAGTCGGCTTTCTCCTTTAATATGAATCTTCAGTTAAATATAAACAAGGCAGAATGATGGATAGGAAATTAAAGAACACACTTATTCTGCTTGTAATATTCTTGGTTTTAATTGCTCTTGCTTCAGTATATCTTTTTATTATTCAAAAAGGCAAAATTGAAGACAGACAAAAAAGGATACAGGAACTAAGCCTTAATTCATATAACACCGAAGAATTGCTTGAACAGTTGAAGGCATTAAAAAAACGTGTGGCTCAGTTAGATTCGATTCTCGCTATTCGAAAGTATAACATTCCTATTCAAACGCCGCAATCAAAGTTTTATGATTTTATCAATGATATTTCTTATTATTTTCAACCCGAATCCTATGTAAACATTGAATATGTTGAAGCAATTGAAGGCAAAGAATATCATTCATACACATATAAAGTTACCGGTACGACTTATTTCGATGAGTTTTATTACTTGGTTTATGCCATCGAACAAAGCAAAGAATTGAAGAAAATTTCTTCTTGTACAATCGATAATTTTGTGTTTGTTGAACAGAGTGGAATTCCTCATTATCAAGTTGGTTTTAACCTGACAGTCAAAGTATTCTTTAGTTCAAGTGACAGATTTGTTTCTTCGAACTTTAGAGAAAATCAATTAAGACCAAATACTATTTACGATATCTTTTATCCACTAATTAGAAATGAAATTCCTCCAAACACAGATGGTTTGCTGGATGTTCAAACCGCCCAACTGCTTGCATTAATTCCAGACGGCGCATTTTTATCGGATGCAAAAGGGAACACGTATCTGCTTTGGGAAGGTGATAAAGTTTATTTGGGATATTTGACAGCGATAGATTTTGAAAAAAATCAGGTTGACTTTATTCTAAATAAAGGCGGGCTGATTGAAAAAATTAATTTAACCTTACAAAAAGAAATTAATAAGAGTAAATAAAATGAAAAGAAAAATTTTCATAATAGTCTTTTTCATGAGTGGTTTTCTTCTGGCGCAAAATCAGCAGGATGTTCCTCAGCAATTTAGAGGTTATATCAATCCTGAAGAAATCGTCACTTTATCCGAAAGCATTCCCTTTTCACAGGCGATAGAGATTCTTAGCAAGCTGAGCGAAAAATTTAAAGGCAAACCAATTACTGCTGCTGTTTTAATAAACGAACCAATTGGGATTGAAATTAATAAAATTCCTTATTCAAAGGCTTTGACGATTATTGTTCAGTATAAAAATTTGATGATTGAAGAAAAACAAGATGTTATTATTGTAAAACCCCGGATGGACGAAAAATCCAATCTTGGCAAAGACATTTATGCTTCTTATGATTCAAGGGAAGTAAAAATATCAGCGCTTTTTTTTGAAGCAAATATTTCGAATATAAATGAGCGTGGAATTAACTGGGAATATCTATTATCAAAAACCGGTCTTTCTTTTGGTACAAAACTTCGCACCTTCAGTTCTGAGGCAGATAAGCAAACCTCAACAACCACAACGGCTGTTACTCAAGTGCCTCCTGATTGGACAGTTTCAAATTCCTCTGATTTTAAATCCGGAGATTTTAATGGCAATGTCACTGCTGCGTTTAAGTTTTTTGAAACAAATAATCTTGGTGAAATTATTGCAAAGCCTTCGGTATCAGTTAGAAATGGCATTAAAGGTAAAATCCAAATTGGTTCTGATATATCGATTAAAGAAAGAGATTTTGCCGGCAATTTGATTGATAAATTTTTTGCAACAGGAACCATAATTGACGTTACTCCATATATTTATAGCGAAGATGGAGTTAATTATGTTTTGTTGAAATTAAAGGTTGAACGAAGCACAGGACAGCCCGGCGCAATCAGCACGGAAATTCGAAAAACAATGGCTGAGACAGAAATATTAATGCTTGATGGTGAAGAAACAATTATCGGCGGTTTGTTTGTAACTGAAGAAAATATTGAACGAAGAGGAATTCCAATACTAAAAGATTTACCTTGGTGGGTTTTGGGAATCAAATATCTTACCGGTTATGATGCTACAACAACGACTAAGAAAGAAATAATCATAACAATAAAAACCGAGATTCTTCCCTCACTTAAAGAAAGAATTGCAACCGAGAAAGAAAATATCTTGAAGAGAACGTTGATTGAAAACAGAAATTATATGAAGGAAATTCTAAAACAGACTGGCGAACAGCCGGACAGTACAGAAAACCCCAAAAAGGAAAATCAATGAAATCTATTCTGATTGTTGACGATGATATTAACCTGTGTATCGTTCTTTCAGAGGAGCTTCAGGAAAACAATTACGATGCTAAGTTTGTAAACAGTGCTGATGAAGCGTTTGATTTTCTTGAAAAACAGTCAGTTGATTTGATTCTGTTGGACTTAAAAATGCCTGTAAAAGACGGCTTATATGTTCTTGGTAAATTAAAAGAAAAAAAAGTTGATTCGAAAGTAATTGTTCTTACTGCTTATTCTGATATAGAAAGCGCAATTAAAACCGCATATCTTGGAGCTGTCGATTTTTTAAGCAAGCCTTATGATATTGATGATTTGTTGTTTGCAATGAAGAAAGCATTAAATCAAGAAGAACATGAAAATAAATGTTAGAATTATTCTAATAACCTTTGTTGTAGTTGTTCTTGTATCAATCAGCATAGCCCTGATATTTTATTCTGTTTCTAATTCAGTAATCATTTCACAAAACACAAAAACACTGTTAAATAGCACAAATGATTTCGTCTTTGAGTTTGAACAATCTGCCGCACACATTGATGAAGAGTTTGGTTTTATTTATAAAAAGCTGCAGGAAAAAGAGCAAATTAAATTAGATACATCGGACATCGATTTTTTTTTCAAGGTTAACAGTGAAAATAAAATTGACCCGCAAAGTTTCTCATGCAAGCCATTTGTGCTTTTTAATTATCAGTCAATAAAATTATCAGGTTTTATAGATCAAAATCCGGGAGCCATACTTAGGTATTCTTATCCGGGGAAAAACGAAACATATTTCTATGGAAGAATAATAAACGAAAAGTTATTGCTCGATATTTCCAAAAGGATAAGGGCTGAAATAGCCGTATTTGTTGGTGCAAATCTTCTTTCTATATCAAACAGTCAAACAAATATTTCTCATAATCAATCATTAAAAGAATCATTTGAACTCCTGAAATTTAAAAATAATTTTGATGTTACAAATATTGAAAGCGGTAATTTTAATTTCTTTTCTGTTAAATATGAATTAAAAACATCACTGCAAAATACGCAGCCGATTACTTTTATTATCTTTAATATTTCTTCTGATATTCAAGAGTTTGGAAATACATTAAGAACAATTCTTGCCGTCACAATATTGGCGGGGATTTTAATTTCATTGATTGTTACCATTCTGTTTACTTCGAAATTCAGGAAGCAACTTTCACTTCTAATTGAAGCAGCCGAAAAATCTTCGAAAGGCGATTTGGATTTTCGAGTGTCACTAATTTCAAAAGATGAAATCGGAACGTTATCAGATAACTTTAACAAAATGCTTGACAAAATATCAGAGAAAGAAAAACTAAGCCATAATTATTCCGAGTTCATTTCATTAATCAATATTCATTCGGACTTAAATGAATTATCGAAAGCTGCACTTAGCACAATGTGTAAAAGTCTAAACATTCAATTTGGGGTACTGTATTTATTTGAAAACGAGATGCTAATTCCATTGGCTGAAGAAGGATTAACAAAGTTACCAATTAACCCTTTTGAAGAAAACTCTATTTACTCATCTGTTGTTAAAAATGCTGATACAATTGAATTAACCTTTAAGGAAAATAGCCCAATATTAAAAACGTCCTCTATTGATTTTGAAATTAAGTATACTTTAATAAAGCCAATAATACAGAACAAAAAAATAATTGCGGCGTTGGAATTAATTTGTGAGCATATTCCTGAGGTAAACCCCAAAGAGTACTTAAGCGTCATTTCTGAGCAGCTTGGTATTGCGCTAAATAATGCAATCTCTCTTCATAAGCTAAAAGTTATTGTTGATGATTTGAAGAATCTTAATGAAAGCTACCATAAACAAAACGAACAAATAAAAGGGCAGAATCTACTACTCACCGAGCTTCACAACCAACTGAAAATAAAAGCTGAGGAGCTAGAAAGTGAGCGGCAAAAGGCAATTGAATTATCAAGTGTTAAATCACAGTTTCTTGCAAATATGTCACACGAACTTAAAACACCCTTGAGTTCAATTATCGGTTTGACGGAAATTATTTTATCTGATTCAAGCACAATATTAAGAAACAGAAATCGGCTTCAGGTTGTGTTCAGAAACGGCAGGAAATTATTGGAAATGATTAACAACATTTTAGAGTTTTCAAAGCTTGACAGTGGAAAAACCACAATTAACAAATCAACATTTTTAATTAGCAGTGAAATCAAAGAAATAATTGTTTCGTTTGGACATTACTTGCTGGATGACAAAATAAAACTAAATGTTTTGTACGATTCCAACAATGATTATCTGGTTAAAACCGACAAAGAAAAATTTGGACATATATTGACCAATCTTATTAGCAATGCATTTAAGTTCACGGAAGTTGGTTCAATTAATGTTTTGATAAAATCAAAGCGAGATGATTTGATAATAATAGTCAGTGATACCGGAATAGGAATATCGAACGAAGACAAAACAAAAATCTTTAATGAATTTGAAAGAGCAATAACCGCAGAGGTAAAAAAATATAGCGGTGCCGGGCTTGGATTAGCAATTTGCAAAAAATATATAGAAATATTAAATGGAAAGATTGAAGTGGAAAGCAAGGTGGGAAGCGGAACTTCATTTACGGTTGTATTTGCCAATTCAATTTTGGATAAACTTCCTTTGCCTGAAAGTGGAATGGAATTATTACAAATAAAGAATAATGAAACAAAAAAATCTGTTGTTTCATCCGATAAATTAATCTTTGAAAAGATCGGAGAAGCAAAAATACTTGTGGTTGATGATGATCTGGATATTTTATTTACCGTGGGAGAAATTTTTCAGAATATTGGGCTGAATGCTTTATTTGCAAAAAATGGTCTCGAATGTCTTTCTGTTTTATCCAAAGAAAAAGTTGATATCGTTCTGCTTGATATTATGATGCCGGAAATGGATGGATTTGAAACCGTTAAAAATATTCGCAGTGATGAACACTTAAAAAACCTTCAGGTTATTGCTTTAACGGCACATGCAATGTTGGATGATAAACACATAATTGAACAAAGCGGATTTGACGACATTATCACTAAACCTGTGGATGTAAACAGTCTTAAAATAAAAATTAATCAAGCCATTTTAAAAGTTAAAAAAGATGAAAAAGAATCAAACAATTTTAGTGGTTGATGATCAACCAGATAATGTATTCATTCTTCAGGACCGATTACAGCGTGAAGGATTCAGAATATTAACAGCGTATGACGGTTTAACAAGCATATCCATTGCCGAAAACGAAAAACCCGATTTGATTTTGCTTGATGTCATGATGCCTGGTTTATCGGGATTTGATGTTTGCGAACGCCTGATTAAAAATCGTCTTACTAGTTCAATTCCAATAATTTTAGTGACGGCATTGACAGATGTGGAAGATATCAAGCATGGACTTCAGTCAGGGGCTTTTGATTATATTAAAAAACCTTATAACCGGGCAGAACTTATTGCAAGAATCAATTCTGCATTAAGATTTAGTGAAACTCAGCGTATGTTGATCGAAATCGAAAAAGTAAATACTTATGCGGCAACTGTGCTAACTGCCAATCATGAAATAAAACAACCGCTTACTTTAATTAACCTTTCTCTTACTGCTATTAACCGCGAGCTGGGAAAAGATGAAATGAGAAAGGATGTTTTAAAAAAGCGTGTTGAATTTATCGAAGGTGCAACAAAGGAAATCATAAAAATTTTAGGAAAATTATCCGAAATTAAAAAACCGATTCTTACTGAGTACGTAAACGACTTAAAAATGGTTGACTTAAACAGTTCAAATAACGGAGACGATTCCTCTAATCAATTCTAACAAATAATTAAAATCGTATGGTTTGGACAGCACCTCAACTACGCCATATTTTTTTAATTGTTTCATGTCTAATCTTATTGAAGGCGAACCGGTTGTTAAAATTATTTTTAGTTTGATCCTCATTTCCTTGATTTTCTTTATGCATTCAATGCCATCAAGAACCGGCATTTTTCTGTCAATCACCAGAATGTCAAAAAGCCCGTCTTTATTGAGTATTTCGATAACTTCTGAACCGTTTTTTGCCGGTGTAACGTTATAATTATAAGACAAAAACAAATCGTTAAGAAGTTCAAGAATATTTTCCTCATCATCCGCAACAAGAATGTTAATCTTCTTGGCGGCAGCAGCGATTTTTTGTTCCACAATTTTATGTAAAGGAAAATATAAAATGAATTCTGTGCCTGCAGCTAATTTACTTTTTACTTCTATAAATCCATTGTGCTGCTCAACTATCTCTTTGATACTTGAAAGACCAAGTCCTGATTCCCGATTTTTGTCTTTTGTAGAAAAACCTTTATCAAATATTTTTTTCAAATTGGTTTTTGTAATTCCACCGCCACTATCTTTGACTGATATTTTGACATACTGCTTATTCGCCAAAAACTGTCTTGATTTTTTTTTGATGTTTATTGATAAAGTGATTTCAATTTTCCCGTTATCCTTTATAGCTTCAATTGAATTAATGCAAATGTTTTGAATTGCCCGAAAGATTTTATTGTAATCACCGCAAATGAAAATAGAATCGCTATAAGAAAAATTAATTTTGATTGATTCGGAATTGAAATTATTTAAAGAACCAATAACTTCTTTTATAAGTACGACCAAATCAATTTGAAGATTCGAAGTTGACAATTTCATTTCCGGAGAAAGAAATGAATCCAACATTGATGAAGCCCGTGTAACTCCGTTTTCAATTCCGGTAAAATAATGGAGCAAATTGTCTTCGGTAACACTTTGTTTTAGCATTACTGAACTGTTTAATATGCTTGTGAAGGTATTGTTTAAATCATGATTTAAAAGCTTGAAGTCCGACTCAGAATAATTTAATCCGTTAAACATTTCTACAAAAATAAGGTAATGATTCTCACCTCCAATATTAATTTCGTGCA
>PFVB01000180.1:0-2297 GCA_002790395.1 Ignavibacteriales bacterium CG_4_9_14_3_um_filter_34_10
CACTAAACTACAAGAAAACGAAGAACTCTTCCGGACTCTTGCTGAATCAACTTCGACGGCAATATTTATCTATCAAGGTGAAAAATTTTTATATGGGAATGAAGCCACAGCACGAATCACTGGTTATTCAAAAGATGAACTTTTGCAAATGAATTTCTGGGATGTCGTTCATCCGGATTTTAAAGAGTTGGTTAAACACCGTGGCTTGGCGAGACAGCGAGGCGAATCATTACCAAACCGTTACGAAATTAAACTCATGAAAAAAGATGGAACAATTGCTTGGGTAGATTTATCAGCAGGAAAAATTTCATGGGCGGGAAAAGAAGCTGCTATTGGTTCGGCTTTCGATATCACCGAAAGAAAACGCGCAGAAGAAACTATTGAATATGAACGTAACCTTAGCCGAACAATACTTAATTTGCTGCCTGCAGCTGTTTGGGTAAAGGACAAAGAAGGAAGAAAAATATTTGTAAACAAGGCTGAGGTAGAACTTTCAGGCAAAAATTCTGAAGATGAAATTATTGGCAAAACTGATTTTGAATTATACAATGAGTCTGACGCTTTAAGATCTTCAGAAAAGGACAAATTTGTAGTTGAGAAAGGTGAACCGCTTCTGAATATTGAAGGTAAAATTACAAAACAGGATGGCAATGAAATTTATCTGCTATGCGCTAAAGTCCCATTAAGAAACAGTAAAAATGAAATTATTGGAATCGTTGGTGTAAGCAATGATATAACAGAAAGAAAATTAAATGAACTCCGAAATGTCGAAAAACAACAAAGAATTGAACTGCAACAAAAAATTTTGTTAGAAACCGCAACATCAGATTTTATTCAAAGCGGTGATATTGAGAATTTATCAAAAGGAATTACAGAAAAGAGCAGTAAAGCATTTGATATTGAACGGGTTTCCGTCTGGACTTTCACTAAAGATGAAAAATTTCTTGAATGTGTGGACTTGTTTGAAAAATCAAAAAACCTTCACTCAGCCGGATACTTGATGGATGAGAATCAATTTAAAAATGAATTTGAGGCTCTTAAATCAAGCAAGTATGTTGATGCAAACGATCCTTTGACAGATCCAAGAACTTTGGGTTATCGGTCTAATTATTTAATTCCTTTGAATATTACTTCTATGCTCGATGGCGTCATTAATTATTCGGGTAAAAATTATGGAACTCTTTGCCTTGAACATGTAAACAAGCAACACACTTGGACAGATGATGAAATAAATTTTGTAAGTCAGCTTGCTGATCAGGTTGCTATTTGTCTCGCAAATAAAGATCGGAAACTTGCCGAAGAAAAATTGGCACAAACAAATACTTTGCTAAGGTTGATGAGTGATACAATGCCAGATATGATTTGGGCAAAAGATTTGGAAGGTCATTATCTTTTTGCAAATAAAGCAATTTGTGAAAAACTTCTTAATGCAAAGGATGTAGATGAACCACTCGCAAAGACAGATTTATTCTTTGCAGAAAGAGAACGGAACGCTCATCCTGAAAATCCACAATGGCATACCTTCGGTGAATTATGTTTTGATTCTGATAAAGTAACGCTAAAGGAAATGAAGCCAATGCAGTTCGATGAATTTGGAAATGTGAAAGGAAAGTTTCTTTATCTGGATGTTCATAAAGCTCCTTTATTTGACAATTATGGTAAACTGATTGGTGTTGTCGGTTCTGCAAGAGATATAACAGAGCAAAAAAGATTATATGAACTGCTGAAAGAACATGAGGAAATGTTGCGTTTAATTATTAATTCAAGTCAGGATATAATCTGCCTGAAAGATGGAGATGGAAAATGGTTAATGGCAAATGATGCAGATTTAGAATTATTTCAATTGCAAAATGTTAATTATACTGGAAAAACAGATGCTGAACTTGCAGAATACACAAATGAAATTTACAGGAATGCTTTTTTGGCATGTATGGAAACGGATAATAAATGTTGGCTTGCACAAAAACCAGTAAAGGGTATAGAAATAATACCATTAATAGATGGCTCAGAAAAATTTTATGATATTATAAAAATTCCAATATTTTATCCTGATGGCAGAAGAAAAGGATTGCTTGTAAACGGAAGAGACATCACTGAATTAATTAACAAACAAAGAGAATTAATAAAGCTACAACGTGCGGTTGAACAAGTTCCTGTAAGCATTGTAATTACAGATATAGATGGAAATATTCAATACGTTAATCCAAAGTTTACAGAAGTCACTGGTTATACATTTGAAGAAGTTATTGGAAAAAATCCTAAGGTATTAAAATCAGAAAGAACTGATCCATCAATTT
>PFVB01000180.1:2348-42726 GCA_002790395.1 Ignavibacteriales bacterium CG_4_9_14_3_um_filter_34_10
TCATTAACAAAAAGAAAAACGGAGAAATTTATTATGAAGAAGCAATTATTACATCTATAAGGAATGGAGAAGGAATTATTACCAATTTCGTTGCTGTGAAAGAAGATATAACTGAAAAGAAAAAAACAGCAGACCAATTAATTCAGTCAGAAGAAGAATTTAGAGCGGTTTGGGAGAGTTCAGTTGATGCAATGAGAGTGGTTGATGAAAATGGAATCATTATTAACGTAAACGACGCCTATTGCGAACTCCTTGGCATTACAAAAGATAATTTGCTTGGGAAACCATTTAATGTTTCTTACGTAATAACAGATGAAGACAAATCATTGGAGCGTTACAAGGAAAAATTTAAACAGAGAAATATTCCAAAAAAGTTTGAGAACCAAATCTTTTTGCACAGTAATGATAAAATCTGGGTTGAACTTACAAATTCTTTCATTGAAATTGGAAAAGAGAAACCTTTGCTTCTCACTATTTTCAGAAATATCACTGAACAAAAGAAACTGATAGAAGATATAACTGAAGCACGCAAAAAGGCGGAAGCATCAGACAAGCTGAAATCGGAATTCCTTGCACAGATTTCGCACGAGATCCGTTCACCTTTGAATGTTATTGTAAATTATAATTCATTATTAAAAATTGATTATGATAGTTTAACAGCCGAAGAGAGGACGGATATTTTCAGCGGAATTACAAATTCAAGTCAGAGAATTATCAGAACAATTGATTTGATTCTTAATTCATCCGAGATGCAGCTTGGTTCATACATTCCGATTTTTGCAAAAATCAATGTGTATGAAAAAATTGTTGAAAAGGCTTTTCATGAATTCAGACATTTGGCTGAGTCAAGAAATCTTGTGCTGAAACTTGAGAAATTAACCGATAAAGTCAGTGCAAAATGCGATGAATATTCTTTGTATCAGTCTGTGGTTAATATAATTGACAATGCGATTAAGTACACAAAGAAAGGCAGCATTAAAATAAAACTTCAGCGAAACGAAAAAAAGAAATTGCAAATTGAGATTGCAGATACGGGAATCGGAATGTCGGAGGAATATCTAAGCCGTTTGTTTACACCATTTTCACAGGAGGAAACCGGATATACAAGAAAGTTTGAAGGCACCGGATTAGGTTTGTCTTTAGTGAAAAAATACTGTGATTTAAATAATATTGTAATTGATGTAAAAAGCAAAAAAGGTGAGGGTTCAACATTTACGCTGACATTTGAGAATTCCTGAGTTTAAGTTTTTCTAAGTGGTAAAAAAGAGCACCTCTTAGATTTTATAACTCAGTAAATTATAATTATTGGCGAGCGTTGCGGTGCTTGGCGAACTTTGCGAGGAAAAAAATCCTTCGTGAAACTGGTGTATCCTTTGTGTTCTTTGTGTTTAATTTTCTTTTTATCACAAAGGAACACTAAGACTCAACAGAATTACTATCGGGATTAAATCTGCTCAGTTTTTTTTCATGAGCAATTACTTTTGCTTCAATATAGAAGACAACATTTTCGGCAATATTTGTAGCATGATCTGCAAGTCTTTCGATATGTCGTGTAAGCACAATTAAGTGAGAACAGGGTTCAATCAGTTCCGGATTTTCTTTCATTTTTGCCACAAGAAATTTGAATGACTTCTTGTTTAACTGATCAACAACTTCATCATTTTCAATTACCTGTTTTGCAAGCTGCAAATCATTATGAATGAAAGAATCAATCACATTGCTCAACATCTTTCGTGCATTATTTCCCATTTCGGTAATCTGTGAATCAGCAATCAGATTATGAAAATCCCTTGTCTTTTTAACTCTCTGAGCTATATTTACGGCAATATCTCCGCATCTTTCCAACTGATTATTAATCATCAAAGCAGAAATTACAAACCGCAAGTCAACTGCCACAGGCTGAAAAAGTGCAAGTATATTTTCACACTGAATCTGAATCAGGTTATCGTACGAATCTATTTCCAAATCTTTTCGTTTTATGTTTTCGCAAAGTTCAATCTTTCCGGTTTCCAAAGCTGCAAATGCTTTTCCGGTCTGCTCATCAACAAGAGAAGCCATTTTGATTAAACTTGTTTTTAAGTCTTCAATTTCCTGATTAAAATGTTCCTGCATAATTCCTCCTTAAAATTATCCGAATCTTCCGCGGATATAATCTTCTGTCTGCTTTTTATCGGGCGAAGTAAACATTTTTTTTGTATCGGAATATTCAATCAATTCACCCATGTAAAAAAATGCTGTCGTATCACTAACACGTGCAGCCTGCTGCATATTGTGTGTAACAATAACGATTGTATAATTCTTTTTAAGTTCAAAAATCAAGTCTTCAACTTTTGTAGTTGAAATCGGATCAAGAGCACTTGCCGGTTCATCCATCAATAAAATTTCAGGATTGACTGCCAAAGCTCTTGCAATACATAAACGCTGCTGCTGCCCGCCGGAAAGTGCAAGTCCGTTTTTATTCATATCATCTTTCACTTCTTCCCAAAGTGCGGCACGGATAAGACTTTGTTCAACTATCTCATCGAGTTCATTTTTGTTTTTGATTCCGTTTATTTTAGGACCGTAGGCAACATTTTCGTAAATGGATTTTGGGAAAGGATTTGATTTCTGAAAAATCATTCCGACTTTTTTACGAAGTTCAACAACATCAATATCTTTGCTGTAAATCGGGAGATTATCAATCAATACTTCACCTGAAATTGTTACATCTTTAATCAAATCATTCATCCGGTTTAATGAACGGAGGAATGTCGATTTACCGCAGCCCGAAGGTCCTATCAATGCAGTAACACGCTTCTCAAAAATATCAATATTGATATTATTCAGTGCTTTCTTTTTTCCGTAGAACAGATTAAAATCTTTTACAGATATTTTAGCAGATTCATTCATGAATAAACTTTATGCCTTTAATTTTTTTCTAAACTTATATCTTATAATAATAGCAACAAACGACAGCGAGAAAGTGAGCGCCAAAAGCACAAATGCGGATGCATATTGAATTCCGCGTGTTGCTTCAACATCGGTTGACTGAGTTGCCATTATATAAATGTGATATCCTAAATTCATAAACTGATCAGTAGCCTTCTTTGGCAGATTCGGAAGGAAATAAGCAGCGCCGGTAAATAAAATCGGGGCAACTTCTCCGGCTGCTCTTCCGATTGCAAGTATTGTCCCTGTTAAAATTCCGCCAATGGAATTCGGAATAACTATTTTCCAGATCGTTTGCCACTTAGTTGCACCGAGCGCCAAACTTGCAGATCTTAAATCATCAGGAACATTTTTCAAAGCTTCTTCAACAGAAACAATAACAACGGGAATTGTAAGAAATGCCATTGTCAGACTTGCCCAAAATAAATTTGGTTGTCCCCAGCCTGTGTTGTCATTAAAAAATCTGTCAATTCCTCCGCCAATAAACTGAATGAAAAATCCCAAACCAAACAAGCCAAAAACAATCGATGGAACTCCGGAAAGAGTATTGACCGCAAACCGTATTAACTTTGTAAAAAAAGATTTCTTGCTTGCGTATTCATTCAGATAAATTGCTGTTATTGTTCCAATCGGTACACAAAAAACAGACATAATAAAAACAAGCAAAACCGTTCCGACGATAGCTGGAAAAATTCCGCCTTCTGTCATTCCTTCGCGCGGTGATTCAAGAAGAAAATTTAATGTGAGATAATCTTTGCTGCCGAAATATATTTCTAGGAAAATATAAATGATTGAAACTAAAATCAGCAAAGTTGACAAAGCAGAAACAATTACGATTGATCTGCCAAGAAATTTATTATTCACCGCGAAACCTTTTCATTAACTTTGCACGCACATAAAATTCTGCAATTGCATTTATAATAAAAGTAATTATAAACAATAACGAACCGATGAAAAATAAAACAGAATAATGAGTTTCGCCAAAAACAACTTCTGCCATTTCTGCACCTATTGTAGCCGATAATGTTCTTACAGGTTCAAAAATATTAAACGAAGTGATTGGTGCATTTCCCGTAGCCATCAGCAAAATCATTGTTTCACCGAAAGCACGTCCAAACCCTAAAAGTAATGCAGCAAATATTCCGGGAAATGCTGCAGGCAGAATTACAAAAAATGCGGTTTGCCATTTTGTTGCCCCGAGTGCAAGACTTGCTTCCGAAAAATAATTTGGTACTGCACTCAAAGCATCTTCGGTAATCGTATAAACAATGGGAATTACAGCCAGTGACATTGCTAATCCGCCGACGAAAGCATTCAGCCTGTATGTGTAACCAAAAACATTCTGAAAGAAAGTTGCAAGCGTCATTAATGCAAAAAAGCCAATTACTACCGAAGGAAAACTTGCAAGCAGTTCTATTATTGGTTTTATAAATTCTTTGATTTTAATTGGCATAAATAACGATGTGAAAATTGCTGCAAGTATAGCAACAGGAGAACCAAACAGGACTGATATTAAAGTAACTTTCAGACTACCGACAAAAAGCGGAAGCAATCCGTATTTAGGTTCATCACCAACGGGCTGCCAATCTTTGCCCATCAAATTTTTTATGGTTGATTCATCCGTGGTTGATGTTTTTTGTTTGGAATTGTTCTGAGATTCAGCTTCCAAACCGCTTATCTCTTCGCCGTAAGTTTCATATTGAATAGTTTCGGTTTGTTCAGCAGCCTTTTCTTTAGCGAAGAAAATTGGTGCGGCTTCCCTGAATACAAAAACAAAAATCAGAATTATTACAACAAATGAAATAAATGCAACTGATTTTATTATTTTTTCAGCAAGGAACTCGCTAAGTCGGAATTTCTTTCTCATTCTATATTTTATCGGACTGTAAAATATCCAACCTCAGAAACAATTGACTGTCCTTCTTTGCTCAAAATCCAGTCAATAAATTCTTTGACAGCTCCTTCGGGTTTTTTGATTGTGTACAGATATAAAAATCTTGACAATGGATAGACGCCACTTTTAATGCTTTCTAATTTTGGTAAATATGCTTTTGAATTTTTATCTTTTTTAATCGAGACATCTTTAATTCCTTTTGCATAGGCTGCTCCACCATACCCAATCGCATTTTTGTCTTTTGAAACCGCGTTTGCAACTGCTGCCGTTCCGGGCAAACTTTGCATAGATGAAACGTAATCTGCCCCATCAAGAACATGCTCTTTGAAAAAAACATAAGTTCCGCTGTTATTCTCTCTTCCATAGACAATAATTTTTGCGTTATTGCCACCAACTTCTTTCCAGTTAGTGATTTTCCCCAAATAAATATCTCTGATTTGCTGCATAGTTAATTCTTTTACTGGGTTTGTCTGATTAAGGTAAACTGACAATCCGTCAATTGCAACTCTGATTTCAACGCCAAATGAATTGAATTTCTGCTTCAATAATTGTCTTTCTGAATCTTTTATTTCGCGTGAAGAATTGCAAATATCTGTTGTCCCGTTTATTAATGCCGCAATTCCGGTCCCCGAACCTCCTCCGGTTACCTGAATTGAAATATCTTTATGTTTCTGCATATATTTTTCCGCCCATCTTTGAGCAAGAATTACCATTGTGTCAGAACCTTTTACTGTGATTATCTTTTTTGAAGCAGTAAAACCGAAAGCAACAAATAAAATCATGAGCATTAAAAGAGTTTTTCGCATTTTTTCACCGTAATTATTAAATAAATATTGATTCGAAATATAAATGTTGGTGTATTACCTTATATTAAGGAATTGTTAAGAATAATAAAAATTTGAATTATATCGGACGTGCTTTTAATTTTATACTGAAGTATTCAGTCTCATTAGAAAAGTTAATATGAGGATAAGTTTTTTTTACAGCAGAAATTTTTCCGAGATTTGTCATAAAAAAATTTTGACTTGCCTCGCTTTTAGGATTTCTGACTTTATGTTTGGCAGCTTCAAGAATCGGGTTTATTTCACTAATTATTTTTTTGCCTTCAACTGAGAGCAAGGAATCGTAAAACTTTTCCCAAATATATTTCACTGCTGATTCATTTGGATGAAGCAAATCTTCTTTGTAAAATCTGTAATCGCGCAAATCGTCCAGCAAAATTTCATATGCAGGAAAATAAAAACAATTTCTTCGTGTGCTGATTGCTTCGTGTATTCCAAGAATCAAAGTTGATTTGCTTTTGCTGTTGGTTACAAATCCGTCTTTCAAATGCCTCACAGGACTTACAGAAAAAATCAGTTTCAGATTCGGATTGAAATTTCCGAGCCGGTCAATTATTTCCCGAGTGTAATTTTTCACTTCTTCAACAGAAAGCAAAAAGTTTTCAAATTCTGTTTGTGGCAGTTTATGGCAATTTGAAACAATAAAATTATTGCGTTTATACTTATATACTTTTGCCGTTCCAAATGTGATGATTACAACATTTGCTTCTTTAAGGAATTCATGTGCTGACTGAAATGACTTGTTTACTTTATCAATTAAGTCAGATTTTGAAACAGAAGAGAACTCCGAATCATGCAGTAAACTGTGCCACTCACTCTGATCAAATACAATTTCACTTTCATGAATTAAATGCAACCCGATTGAATTTTTTATTGCGTAGAAAACTGAAGCAGGATTGTAAAGAACGCCAAATGGATTTGCCAGAACAGTGAATTTTTTATCAATCAAAATTGAGCTGATATTTTCCGCAAAACAAGAGCCGACTGCAAATATTTTATCTGTATGTTCAATCAGAAAATCGGGTGTGTTAAAATTAATCTCTGTTCTAAAATGCATTTTCTCCCCGATTTTATTTGCCAAAATGCTAATCTAATTTCCGTAAACTTTGCATCAGTTCTTCAAACTGACTGAAATACAATGCCTGAGGTCCGTCGCTCAATGCTTTTTCAGGCTCGGGATGAAACTCAACCATTATTCCGTGTGCGCCAACAACTTTCGCAGCTTTTGCAAGAGGAATTACTTTGTCACGCTGACCAATCGCATGTGACGGATCAACAATAATTGGCAAGTGCGTTAATTCTTTCAAAACGGGAATTGCACTTAAATCCAGCGTGTTTCTCGTTGCAGTTTCAAAAGTACGGATTCCTCTCTCGCATAAAATCACCTGTCTGTTGCCATAAGATAAAATATACTCGGCAGCATTTAATAATTCATCAATCGAAGCCATCAGACCGCGTTTGAGCATTACAGGTTTATGAATTTTTCCTACTTCTTTCAGAAGAGCAAAATTCTGCATGTTTCTCGCACCGATCTGAACAATATCAGAATATTTTGCAACCTGCTGAATCTGTTCAATTGCAAGCACTTCTGTTATAACCGGAATATCATATTGCTTCCCGACTTTGTTTAATAAATCCAAACCTTCAAAACCTAATCCTTGAAAACTATATGGTGAAGTTCGGGGTTTGAAACAACCGCCGCGAAGAATTTGAGCTCCATTTTCTTTTGCTTCAGCTCCACATGTCATAATTTGTTCATAAGATTCAACGGAACATGGACCTGCAATTACAACAAAATTATTTCCTCCGATTAATACATCTTTCACTTTTATTATTGTGTCTTCAGGTTTGTAATCGCGGCTTGCAAGTTTATATTCTTTGGATTTTTTTGAAATAATTTTTTTCCTTTTCACTTCTTCAGTTTTAGCAGAAGCAATTTTCTCTGCAGGTTTTTCACTGCTTAAAAAGTCGAGCTTTGTTTTAATAACTTCCTGTGTCGGATATGAACCAAGCACTTTTAAAAATCTTGTGTATTTTCCAAGTTCATCCAAAAGCTGCTGAACTTTTTCATCTTTGATGTTCCCCAAAAAATCGAGATAAAACATTTCTTCCCACGGATTACCGAGTATTGGTCTCGATTCTAGTTTTGTGAGGTTCACACCATTTTTCTTGAACACAGACAAAGCCTCGACAAGTGAGCCGGGTTCCTGTGAAGTTGCGAGAACCAAAGAGGTTTTGCACGGAATACGCAAATCAACTTCAATAGGTTTCCGGGTGATAACAAGAAATCTTGTATAATTTTCAGATTGATTGGCGATATTTTTTCTTATGATTTTTACCTTGAAAATATCGGCTGCTTCTTCACTTGCTATCGCGGCAAAGTTTGGATTTTTTTCTTCCTTTATTTTTTGTACCGACATTGCAGTATCGGCGTAATATTCAATCACAACATCCGGAAGAGTTTCAAGGAATTTGCTGCACTGAGCTGCGGTTTGATAATGTGCATAAATCTTTTCAATTTTTGTAATCGGAACTTCTTTATATGAAACAAGACAATGTTTAATCTGAAAAACTTCTTCCCCAACAATTGACAAACTTGTGTGAAGAAGTAAATCATAAACCTCATTTATTCCGCCTGAAGTTGTATTTTCAATTGGCAGGAATGCAAAATCTGCTTCACCTGATTCAACTGATTTAATTACATCATCAAATCGTTTTTTGCCAATGAATTCAAGCTGATTTCCGTGATTTGCAAAAAATTTATTTGCGGCAAGATAACTGTAAGCTCCTTCAATACCTTGAATAGCAATTCTGAAAGTTGCATCCTTTACACTCGCTTTCTTCCCGATATTCAGCACATGATTTTGTTGAATTCTTACCGAGTCTTCAATAATTTCATAAAAAACCTTGGTTACGAAATTGGAATCAAGTCCTATTTCTTTCCCTGTTTTTATTAAACTGCGAAGCAATTGCGATTCGCGCTCTTTATCCCTGATTGGTTTGTCAGTGAGATCTTTTGCCTGAATTACTTCTTTGCTGAGTTTTCTTCTTTCAGATAATAGTTGAAGAATTTTTTCATCTATAGTATTTATGCCACTTCTTAATCTTTCAATGCTTTTCATATTTTCTCAATAATTTTTTGCAAAAGTACAAAATTTTATTGGCAATGTGGAATTGCAAGTAAGAATAAAATTGCATAAAAAAAGAGGCTGACTCAAAAGACACAATTTGCGACTCTGAGCTTGTTGAAGAGCGACACTATCTTTGTCATGTTTCGACTAGCTCACCGTGACATTGAAACTGAACAAAATATTTTCGGTCAGGGCAAACCCTATCCCTACTATTTATGCTATTATCCCGTCACTCAACTTCAACTTTACATTTTACATTATAAACTATACATTTAATGGGCTTTACATTATTCCCCGTAGTGTTCATTTTTTAATCCGCTTCAACTATAATATTTTTAAGAAGTAAAAAATAATTCTTGAGAAAAATATGAAAAATATTTTAGTACTTGGAGCCGGTCAAAGCTCGCCTTATCTTATTAAATATCTTCTTGATTCAGCAAGTGAAAATTCATGGTTTGTAACAGTTGCAGATATGAATTGTGAACTTGCTTCAAGCCGGATTAATGGAAATCCCAATGGAAACGCAGTTGAATTTGATGTTAATGATGAAAAGTTGCGTAACACATTAATTAAAAATTCTGATATTGTTATAAACTTTCTTGCACCGCCGTTTCAGTATCTTATTGCATTGGATTGTTTGCAGCATTCTAAACATATGATTTCAGCTTCGTATGAAAACCCACGTGTTGCTGAACTCCATAGGGACGCTATGCGAAAAGGGATTTTAATACTTAATGAAATGGGACTTGACCCCGGAATTGACCACATGTCTGCAATCCGTATTATCAATAAAATCCGTGAAAGGAATGGTGAAATTCACAGTTTTATTTCTTATGGCAGTGGAATTCCTGCACCGGAAGTAAATGCAAATCCTCTTAATTATTGTTTAACATGGAATCCGCGAAATGTTGTTATGGCTGGCGAAGCAGGTGCTCAGTATATGGAACTTGGAAAAATAAAATTGCTGCCTCATTACGAAGTTTTTCAGAGAACATGGTCAGTGGATGTTGATGGAGTCGGAACACTTGAAGCATATCCCAACCGAGATTCATTGATTTACCTTGATGTTTTTAAATTACAAAAACTTCACACCATGATTCGTGGAACGCTGCGATATCCGGGTTGGAGTGAAACTTGGAATCAGATTGTGCGTCTCGGAATACCAAATGAAACTCTGAAGATTCCCGAATTATGCAAGCGTACTTATGCAGAATTTACCGAAATGTTTTTGCCGCTGAATGCAAGCGGAACAAAATTTTCTGCACGTCTTGCTAATTTTCTCGGAATAAATCCAACCGGAAAAATAATGCAGAACATTAAATGGCTTGGACTTTTGGATGATAAATTAATTGGCGGAAATCCCAAAACTCCTGCAGAAGTTATGGTCAGACTTATGTCAGAAAAAATGATGCTTCCAAAGGGCGCAAGAGATATGGTTGTTCTTATTCATGAAATTGAAGCAAAATTTCCAAACGAGAAAAAACGCGAGAAAATTGTATCCACACTTGTTGAATACGGAGAGCCGGATGGATTAACAGCAATTTCAAAAACAGTTGGATTGCCGGCTGCAATTGCTGCAAAGTTAATTCTGCACGGCGAAATTCCTTTGACAGGCTGTCATATACCAACTCACCCTATGATTTACACAAAAGTATTGAATGAACTTGAAACATTCGGAATAAAATTTTCGGAAAGAGTTGAAAAAATATAATTCATCAAAAAAAATTTAAGGATAAAATGAAAAACAAACTGATAATGGTTCTTCTTTTCGCACTAGCTGATATCTTGGCAGCACAAACAAAAATTACAGAAAATAAGGATGCATTTGGATTGGTCGTTCATGGAGGTGCGGGATATATTTATAAAGGCAGATATACAAATGAAGAAGAATCTGCATATAAAAATAAACTGCAGGAAGCCATTGATACAGGTTATGCCGTGCTTTCAAGAAATGGCTCGGCACTCAATGCAGTTGAAAAAACGATTCACATACTTGAAGATTCGCCTTTGTTCAATGCAGGAAAAGGTGCGGTGATGACAAGCGAAGAGACGGTAGAACTCGATGCTGCAATAATGGATGGCAGTAATTTGAAAGCCGGAGCTGTTGCAGGAATAAAACATATCAAAAGCCCGATATCACTTGCCCGAACGGTTATGGAAAAATCTCCACATGTTTTTATGATAGGCGAAGGTGCTGAAAAATTCGGGCTCGATAATGGAATGGAGAAAGTTGAAAATTCATATTTCTATACTGAGAAAACTCTTGAAGAAATCAGAAAGATAAAAGAAGAAGAAAAAAAGCGAGATCAATCTTATATTTATAAAGATGAAAATAAATACGGAACTGTTGGATGTGCTGCACTTGATAAGCACGGTAATCTTGCTGCGGGTACTTCAACTGGCGGAATGGTTAATAAAAAATTCGGAAGAGTTGGCGATGTTCCGGTAATCGGTGCAGGAACTTATGCAAACAACTTTACTGCGGCAATGTCATGCACCGGACACGGCGAGTTTTTTATCCGGAATGTTGTAGCACACGATATTTCGTCATTGATTCAATACAAAGGAATGAAACTGAACGATGCAGCTAAAGAAGTTATTATGGAGAAATTACTGAAACAAAATGGCAGAGGCGGAGTAATAGGAATTGATGCACAGGGAAATATCACAATGGTTTTTAATACAGACGGAATGTTTCGCGGTTATAAATTAAATAATGGAAAATCTTTTGTTGGAATGTACAAGGAATAATTTTTTCATTATCTTTTCATTGTAAATAAACAAAGGAGATTGATATGAATCCTGTAAGTATTAATTATTTGGCTGTAATTGTTTGTGCAATTATCAGCATGGTTTTGGGTGCACTCTGGTACGGACCTCTTTTCGGTAAAGAATGGATGAAACAAATTGGAGTTACGGAAGATGATTTGAAAAAAGATTTTAATCCTGCCAAAACATACTCACTTGCGGTTGCAGCACATTTTTTTGTGGCTTTGATTGTTTCATATTTTATCGATTTATTTCACGCAACCACAGTTGTAGATGGACTTCGTATAGCACTTACTGCCTGGATCGGATTTGTTGCAGCACCGATGTATGTGAATTTTTTGTTTGAAAGAAGATCGATAAAGCTGCTGATTATCAATTCCGGATATAATTTGGTTCTTATAATAATATTCGGAATAATTTTAGTGACCTGGCAATAGAAATAAAAGCTGAAATCGAATGAATGAAAAATGGCTTGATTGGGCGCGTGAAATTCAATCTCTTTGTCAAACCGGACTTGCATTTGCAAGCACAGGTTATGAAGTGCAGCGATATAAAAGATTGATTGAAATTTCTTCTGATATTATTTCCCAGCATACAAATCTCGATAAATCAACTCTTGAAAAAGTATTGATGGAGCAGCCCGGATATGCAACACCGAAGATTGATGTTCGGGCTGCGGTTTTTAATGAAGGAAAAATATTACTTGTTCAGGAAAGCACTGATCGTAATTGGTCGATGCCAGGTGGTTGGGCTGATGTAGGTGACTTTCCTGCAGCGGTTGCTGAGAGAGAAACACTTGAAGAAAGCGGGTATATTGTGAAGGCAAAAAAGTTGATTGGAGTTTTTGATGCAAACAGAAGCGGCAGACCACTGGAATTTTTCCATGCTTTCAAACTGATTTTTTTATGCGAGTTAAAGGGAGGAAACGCAAGAATTAGCGATGAAACTTTGGATGTGAAATTTTTTAATCTTGATGAACTGCCACCACTTTCTGAAAACAGAACAAATATGCGTCACATTAATGAAATCAAAGTTCATCTTGCAGACAATTCAAGGCTAGCATTTTTTGAGTAAAACACAATGAGCAAAGAGGAAGATTTTTATAAGAAAATCAGGACTGAAATTTCAGATTGGATTGCTGCGAATATTTCAGAAAAGAAATACTGGTCGGATTTCTTGCTGCTTGTTCCGGATGTCTTTTACCTGCTGATGAAATTATCACTGGACAAGGAATTTCCTGTGAATAAAAAATTAAAACTCGCAGCACTAATTGCTTATTTTATTTCACCTATTGATTTGATGCCCGAATTGATTTTAGGACCAATAGGCTTTCTGGATGATCTCGTGGCTTCGGCTTATGTTTTGAATGAAATTATTAATGACGAAAATACTCAGCTCGTGAAAAAACATTGGGCAGGTGACAAAGATATTTTATATGTCATTAAAAATATTATTGCAAATGCGGATCATCTTGTGGGAGAAAAAATAATTAATAAGTTGAAGCAGAAATTTTCACCGAAATCAAAGTAGAACTTTATCAAACTCTTTCACGTTTATCTTTTTGCACTCCTGATTTTTTCTTAGATTTCAGTTACGTTTAATAAAATTGGGGAGAAAATGTTTAAAAACTATTTAATGGTAATTGTTATGATATTTTTTGCAACAAATTTAAGCAATGCACAGCAAATTGAAAGAAAAGATATTCCTGAGAAATATAAGTGGAATTTAGCGGATACTTTTAAAGACTTAAATGCCTGGAAGTCTGCTACCGAATTATTTTCTTCCAAGATTGATGATATTGGTAAATACAGAGGGAAACTTTCTGAATCTTCAGATAATTTATTCTATACAATTGATACTTATTTCAAGCTGCTAAAGGAAATTTATCTGATTTCAGATTACGCAAGTCGCTTGTCGGATGAAGATTTGCGTATCAGCGAAAATCAGGCACTCACACAGCAGGCGAGTACTTTGTGGACAAAATTTGCAGAGGCATCTTCTTTTTTTAGTCCCGAAATATTGAAAATTGACGCAGGTTTAATTCAAAAATTTTACTCGCAAAAAACCGAATTAAAAAATTATGAGCATATTATTTCTGACATTCAAAGATTACGCAATCACACTTTATCAGAAAATGAAGAAAAAATTCTTGCAAGTTTTGGATTGGTAGCAGAGACTCCATCCAATGTTTACGGAATTTTTAATAATGCTGAAATGCCTTATCAAAAAATTGTTCTTTCAGATGGAGAAAATGTTGAATTAAGTAATTCGGGGTATGTTCGATATAGAGCAACTGAAAACAGAGAGGACAGAGCAAAAATATTTGATGCGTTTTTTAATAATTACGGAAAATTTAAAAATACAATCGGAGTTAATTTAGCCGGCAAAGTAAAATCTGATTTTACTTATGCAAAAAACAGAAATTATAATTCCTCTCTGGAAGCTTCGCTTAATAATTATGCAATTCCAACCAAAGTTTATGAAACATTAATTTCACAGATCAATGTAAATCTTCCGACACTTCATCGTTTCCTTGCTTTGAAGAAAAAAATGCTCGGGGTTGAGGAATTGCATTATTATGATTTATATACACCAATCGTAAAATCAGTTGATATGAAGTTCACAATTGAAGAAGGACAAGATGTAATCATCAAGGCTCTGAAACCGATGGGCGATGAATATGTTAGTACGTTAAAAAAATCATTCAGCGAAAGATGGATTGATTACATTCCGAATGCCGGTAAACGAAGCGGAGCTTATTCATCCGGTGCTGCATACGATTATCACCCTTATATTCTTACAAACTGGACAGATGATTATGAATCGGTTTCGACATTGGCTCATGAACTTGGTCATACTTTGCACTCATATTTTTCAAATAAAAATCAACCTTTCCAATATTCGGATTACGCTACATTTGTTGCTGAAATTGCTTCCACCTGTAATGAAAATTTATTGAATGATTACATGATTAAAAATGTAAAGACAAAGGCAGAAAAAATTTATTTGCTTGGAAGTTATTTAGAATTGCTTCGGACAACAATTTTCCGTCAGGTATCTTTTGCCGAATTCGAATGGGAAATTCACAAAAAAATTGAAGCTGGTGAGCCACTGAATGGAGAAGTTCTAGGCAATATTTATTATGATATTGTTAAAAGATATTATGGACACGATAAAGGCGTTTGTGTGGTTGATCCTTACATTCAATACGAATGGGCGTACATTCCGCATTTCATAAATTACAGTTATTATGTTTATCAATATTCTACTTCGCTAATTTATGCAACGGCATTTGCAGAAAAGATTATAACAAATGGTAAACCTGCGGTTGATTCATATTTTAATATTTTAAAAGGTGGCGGTTCGGATTATCCAATTGAATTAATCAAGAAAGCCGGAATCGATCCACTATCTTCTGAAGCATTTGAGTTAACAATGAAAAAGATGAATTCTGTGATGGACCAAATCGAAGAATTGTTAAAATAAAATAATTATTAATGTCACCCCGAGGCGATTGTTAGCGGTTTCCAAAGGGTGACATATTTTATAATTTACTTTTTAATTAAAGATCTCACCCAAACTTTAAATTGCAGCCAGATTACTTTTGCAATAATCAGTTTTTCATTTGAAACGGTTTGTAAAGTGATCTTTCCATTTTCAGCTGTTATAAGAAAGTTTCCATCATCCTGAACAAAAACAGATATCATTAAGTCGTTCATGGCTAATCTCCTTGTTTCTCACATTCATAATCGAAAACAACAGTAAAAAGTTTAGCCATTTGAAAGAATCAGTTCATTTTCAACAATTTAATATGTGATGGATGCTTATCAGAATAATAAATCCTAACTGTTGTTTTTCTGAAATCTGTTTCGGATGCATTATAAATATCACAAAATATTTGTGGGTTGCGATCGAAAAGCGGAAACCAGCTGCTCTGAATCTGCAACATAAGTTTGTGCCCTCTTTTGAAAGTATGGAAAATATCATTCATGCGTAATTTTATTTTTGTTACCTCATTTGGAACAAACGCAGCCGGGTTTTCATAACTGTTGCGGTATTTTCCGCGCATAATATCTCCGCGAACTAACAACTGATATCCGCCCCATTCAACTTCTTTCGAATCTTTTGCACTATCAGGATAAACATCAATTACTTTAGCAACAAAATCGGCATCGGTGCCACTGACAGAAGCAAAAATTTCGGCTTCAATTGGTCCGGCAAAAGTGTAATCTTTTGTGAATATATCTGATGTCAATACTAATACATCATTTCTTGTTGAAACAAATCTCTGATCTTCAACCATGTAATTTCTGTTATACATATTTCTTGAATCCTGAAACTTTGCAGTATAAGGCACAGGTTTATCAGGGTCACTTATATAAAAATAAAATCCGTTTGAATTAAGAGATTCAGATAATTTGTTTTTGTTATTGATAAAAAACTTTATTGTGTCCTGATTTTTAATTGGCCAGCTGTCAGAGAAATGCCAGTGATTTTTTCCGACTTCGAAAACCGTAGCTTCAGCAAATTTATTATTGCCTTTGTTTTTCAAAAAGGAATTAAAAAAGGGAAGTTCAAGATTTTTCTGAAAATACTCGCTTGTGTTTGAATCAAAATTCAGGTCTCCCATTGAAGAACCATCTGTCCGCGACCAACCTCCGTGCCTCCATGGACCCATTACAAGTATATTGAATGCATTTTGATTTTTCATTTCAATTGATTTATAAGTTTGAAGAGCACCAAAAAGATTTTCGCCATCAAACCAACCACCAACAGTCATAACAGCAGGTTTTACGCTATTAAAATGTTGGCGTGTGTTTCGTGATTTCCAGAATTCATCGTAATTTGAATGCTGCGAAACTTCATTCCAAAATGGAATTTCATTGTGAAGTATTTTCTCATTTAAGTTTTTTATTGGACCAATATTCAAAAAGAAATTATAAGCATCGGGCGAATCGTATTGATAACCACGTACCCAGTTTTTTGTAAGCTCTGGTCGTGGTTTTCCGAAAACAGAAAAGAAATTATAAGAAAGAAGCAATTGCAGAGCACCGTTATGATGCATGTCATCACCAATAAACCAATCCGAAATGGGTGCTTGCGGTGAAACGGCTTTTAATGCAGGATGGGAATCGTTAAGTGACATTGCTGCATAAAATCCGGGATAGGAAATTCCATAAATGCCAACATTGCCATTATTGTTTGAAACATTTTTTATCAGCCAGTCAATAGTATCGTATGTATCGCTGCTTTCATCAATTTGTTTCCCTGTTTTATTTGGGATGTACGGACGCATATTAACAAATTCACCTTCACTCATAAATTTGCCGCGAACATCCTGATAAACAAAAATAAATTTTTCTGCTGCAAGATGTCGTGGAATATTGGTGAGCGAAGTATCTCCATATGGATTACAGCTATATGGAGTTCGCCAAATTAAAATCGGATATTTCTCAGTCTGATCTTTGGGCGAGTAAACAGCAGTATAAAGTTTCACTCCGTCCCTCATTGAAATGCGGTATTCGCTTTTCTGATAGTTGGCTTTGATAAAATTTTTCTGTGCAAATGAATTTGTGAAAGACAAAACAAAAATTGTTAGAAATAAAATTTTAATGAATCTCATTTTAGCTCCATTTATTCGGCTTCATCGTAATTTAAAATCGGTTTCAGCCACTTTTCGGTTTCTTTCAGGCTGAATCCTTTCCTCTTTTGGTAACTTAAAACCTGATCTTTGTTGATTTTTCCGGTGTTGAAGTAAATTGAATTTTTATTAGCAAAATATAACCCGCAAACTGATGCAGCAGGAATCATTGCCAGATTTTCTGAAAGTTTTATTCCCGTATTTTTTTCAACCGATAACAATTTCCAGATTGTAAGTTTTTCTGTGTGATCGGGCTGTGATGGGTAACCTGGTGCAGGTCTGATACCATTATATTTCTCCCTGATTATATCTTCGTTTGATAAATTTTCATCAGCAGTATAACCCCAATATTCCTTTCGCACTTTCTCATGAAGATATTCTGCTAATGCTTCAGCAAATCTGTCGGCTAAGGCTTTAATCATTATCGAGTTATAATCATCATGCATTGATTCAAATTTCTTTGCGGTTTCCTCAGCACCAAAACCCGCCGAAACAGCGAATGCACCAATATAATCTTTAATTCCGCTTTCCTTTGGTGCGATAAAATCTGAGAGTGCAATATTGAAATTTCCATCGGCTTTTTTGTATTGCTGACGTATTGTATGGAAGACAGATAAAATGCCTTTTCTGCTTTCATCAGTGTAAACTTCAATATCATCGTCATTAATAGTATTTGCTGGAAATATTCCAAATACTGCTGAAGCTGAAAAATATCTTTTCAAAATTATCTCATCAATTAATTTATTGGCATCATCAAAAAGTTTTTTTGCTTCATTTCCTGATTTTGGGTCATCAAATATTGCAGGATATTTTCCCTTCATTTCCCATGCAATAAAGAACGGTGACCAGTCAATATATTTTCGTAAATCGACGAGAGAAATTTCAGAAAGAGATTTTACTCCCAAAAAATTCGGAGTAAATATTTCTTCATTCTTCCAGTCAATTTTTAATTTGTTCTTTCTTGCATCATCAAGTGATAAATAATTTTTTTCTTCCTGCTTTCTTTTGTGATTTTCTCTTATCCTTTCATACTCAGTTTTAATATTTTCAACAAAAGGAGGTTTGAGTTCGTCATTCAATAAACTGCTTGCAACCGTTACACTTTTTGAAGCATCAAGAACATGAATTACAGGCGACTGATAATTCGGTGCTATTTTGACAGCAGTATGAACTTTTGAAGTAGTGGCTCCACCAATCAACAGAGGAATATTGAAACCCAGTCTTTTCATCTCAGAAGCAACGTTTACCATCTCATCAAGTGAAGGTGTTATTAATCCGCTCAGTCCGATAATATCAACGTTCTGCTCAATTGCAGTGCGAAGAATTTTATCTGCCGGCACCATTACCCCAAGATCAATGATATCATAATTGTTGCAGCCAAGCACAACTCCGACAATGTTTTTTCCGATATCATGAACGTCGCCTTTTACAGTAGCAAGCAAAATTTTCCCTTTTGCTTTTGTTAATGCTGTTTTTTCAGCTTCAATATATGGAATGAGATAAGCGACAGATTTTTTCATCACTCTTGCACTTTTTACTACCTGAGGCAGAAACATTTTTCCTGAGCCAAACAAATCTCCGACCACACTCATTCCGTCCATCAAAGGTTCTTCAATTATTTCAAGTGCAGTGCGGTATTTACTGCGTGCTTCTTCTGTGTCTTCTTCGATATAATCAACAATTCCTTTTATCAGCGCATGTTTCAGTCTTTCTTCAACAGGAAAATTTCTCCATTCTTCAATTTCCTTTTCTTTTATGTCACTTGATTTATAACTTTCTGCAATTTCAATCAACCTTTCTGTTGCATCATTTCTTCTGTTTAAAATCACATCTTCCACACGTTCTAAAAGTTCGGGTTGAATTTCTTCATAAACATCCAATTGCCCTGCATTTACAATTCCCATATCCATACCCGCTTCAATTGCATGAAATAAAAAAGCAGAATGCATTGCTTCGCGGACTTTATCATTCCCACGAAATGAAAACGAAAGATTGCTGACACCACCGGAAACTTTTGCATAAGGAAGATTTTTCTTTATCCACCTTGATGCTTCGATATAATCAAGTGCATAATTATTATGTTCTTCAATGCCGGTAGCAATAGCAAAAATATTTGGGTCAAAAATTATATCTTCGGGAGGAAATCCGATTTCTTCTGTCAGAATTTTATATGCCCGGGAACAGATGTTTTTCTTTTTCTCAAGTGTGTCTGCCTGACCATTCTCATCAAATGCCATAACAATAACCGCAGCACCATAACTTCTAACCAACTTTGCATGATGACGGAAAACATCTTCGCCTTCTTTCATGCTGATTGAATTTACTATTCCTTTCCCCTGAAGACACTTTAACCCTGCTTCAATAACTTCCCACTTTGATGAATCAAGCATTATTGGAAGTTTTGCGATTTCAGGTTCGGAGGCAAGCAGATTCAAAAATTTTGTCATCACGGTTTTTGAATCAATCATTGCCTCATCCATATTTACATCAAGAATTTGTGCTCCACCTTCAACTTGATCTTTAGCTACAGACAATGCTTCATCGAATTGTCCTGATTTTATTAAGCGGGCAAATTTCTTGCTCCCGGTAACATTTGTTCTTTCACCAATGTTAACAAAATTAGTTTCAGCCCGAATTATCAGTGCTTCCAGCCCGCTCAGGCAAAGATATTTTTCTTCTTTCGGAATCTTACGCGGCTTAAATTTTTTTGACAATTCAGCAAACATTTTAATGTGTTCTGGTGTTGTTCCGCAGCAGCCGCCGACAATATTTACAAATCCATCTTTAGCAAATTCCTGAAGGATATCGAACATAGATTTTGGAGTTTCATCATAACCACCGAATTCATTAGGCAATCCTGCATTTGGATAAATACTTACAAACACATCTGCAATTTTTGATAAGCTTTGCAGGAATGGTCTCATTTCTTTCGGACCAAGCGAACAGTTTAATCCAACACTTAATAAATTTTTCGTGTGTTTAATTGAATACCAAAATGCTTCAAGTGTCTGACCTGAAAGAGTTCTGCCGCTCAAATCAACAATTGTTCCTGAAATCATAACCGGTACTTCAGTTTGCATTTCGCTCAATAATTTATCTATTGCAAAGATTGCAGCCTTTGCATTCAGTGTGTCAAAAATTGTTTCGATAAGAAACAAATCGGCACCGCCATCAAGCAAACCTTTTGCCTGTTCGTAATATGCTGCGACCATTTCGTCAAAAATTACAGCACGAAATCCAGGATCATTAACATCCGGAGAAAGTGATAAAGTTTTGTTTGTCGGTCCTAATGCCCCGGCTACAAATCTTGGTTTGTTTGGATTCAAAGCTGAATACTTGTCTGTACATTCTTTTGCAATTTTTGCTGAAGTAAAATTCAATTCATAAACTAAACTTTGTAGCTCATAATCGGCTTGCGAAATCGATGTTCCGTTGAATGTATTTGTTTCAATAATATCAGAGCCAGCTTCAAGATATGCTTCATGAATGCTTTTGATAATTTGCGGCTGTGTAATCGATAATAAATCATTATTTCCTTTAAGGTCTTTTGTGTGGTTTTTAAATCTTTCGCCGCGGTAATCCGATTCTTGAAGTTTGTGTCTCTGAATCATTGTTCCCATTGCACCGTCAAGAATCAGTATTCTTTCTTTCAGTAAATTTTTTATTAATTCAGTTTTCATATTTTCTTTCATTGTGAATAAAATCAGCATTGAAGCTCTTTGCGAATATAGTTAAATTAGCATTGAGATAAAATTTATAGAAGGAGAAGCAGAATGATAGTAGTAACTGGTGGAGCTGGTTTTATTGGTAGTGCAATTGTATGGAAATTAAATCAACTTGGCGAAAAAGAAATTATTATTGTCGATGAACTCGGACAGGATGACAAGTGGAAAAATTTAACCGGATTGAATTTCATTGATTTCTATCATAAAGATGATTTTATAAGTATGGTTATGGATGGAAATCTTCCTTTTGAAGTTGAAACTTTAATTCACATGGGGGCCTGTTCTTCAACCACCGAAAAAGATGCGGATTATTTGTTTGATAATAATTTCCGGTATTCACAGGAACTAGCGAAATTCAGTTTGACTCACCGTGCAAAGTTTATTTATGCGTCTTCAGCAGCAACTTATGGTGACGGTTCTGACGGATATTCTGATAATGAAAAACTTTTATTTAATCTTCGCCCGCTGAATATGTATGGTTATTCGAAACAGCTTTTTGATGCTTGGTTATATAAAACCGGGGTAATCGATGAAGTGGTTGGATTAAAATTTTTTAATGTTTATGGACCAAATGAATATCACAAAGGCGATATGAGAAGCGTAATTCACAAGTCATTCGGACAGATAAAAGAAACGGGGAAAGTCAAACTGTTCAAATCATACAATCCGCAATATGCCGATGGCGAGCAGCTCCGCGATTTTATCTATGTAAAAGATGTTGTTGATATAATCTCTTTCTTCATTGAGCAAAAGGATAAATTCGGGATTTATAATGTTGGTACGGGAGACGCACGTTCGTGGAATGATTTGGTTAAATCTGTTTTCAATTCAATGGGAAAGCCTGCAAATATTGAGTATATCGAAATGCCTGATTATCTGAAATCAAAATATCAGTACTTCACACAAGCAGAAATGAAAAAACTAAGAGAAGCCGGCTACACAAAAGAATTTTATTCGCTTGAATCGGGAGTTGAAGATTATGTAAAAAACTATTTGATTCCAGGAAAATATCTTGATAGTAAAATCTGAGGATTTGATGAAACTTGCCACCCTATGTTATGTGATGAAAGACAATAAAACGTTGATGATTTACCGGAACAAGAAAAAGAATGATTACCATGAAGGGAAATGGAATGGGCTCGGAGGAAAGTTTGAAGCAGGTGAATCGCCCGAAGAATGTGCTGTGCGGGAATTAAAAGAAGAATCCGGTTTAATAGCTGTAAATCCGGAAATGAAAGGGTTCATTACTTTTCCAATGTTTGATGAAATTGATGATTGGTATGTTTTTGTGTTTGTGATGAAAAATTTTACTGGGGAATTAATTGATTCAAACGAAGGCAAATTGGAATGGATTCCAAATAAAAAATTGCCCGAACTGAATCTTTGGGAAGGTGATAAAATTTTTCTCCCGTGGCTTTTTCAGGATAAATTTTTCTCTGCTAAATTCAACTATCAGCAAGGAAGATTTATTGATTACTCGGTACAATTTTATTGATTAATTAGTAAACCTTAACTTTGAATCTTCCTCTTCATGAATCCTGAAATTAAATCATTTACCATTGAAGGATTTTCCAATGGTGACATGTGTCCGGCAAAAGGTATTGATGAGAATTCCGAATTTTTAATTTTTTCTGCAAGCTTTCGCATTTGAACAGGCGGCGTCAGATTATCAAATGCACCGCAGATAACCAATGTCGGCAATTTGATTTTCTCAAGAAAGGAGGTTGTATCTGTTCTGCTTAGCATTGCAATCAATGCTCCTTTTACACCAATTGGATTTTGCGACTTTGCTATTTCCAAAAACTCATTGTAAAGTTTGCTGTTGTTTTTAATTGTATCTTCAAAAAAAACAGTTGACAGAAATTCTTCGGCAAAATGTTCAATTCCTTTTGTGTTAATCTGATTTATCTTGAATGCGAGAATTAGTTTTCCGGTATCGTTATCAGCTTCTGATTTTGTATCACAGAGTATTAATCCGCCGAATTTTGACTGGTTTGTTTCAACTGCACGCAAAGAAATATATCCGCCCATTGATAATCCGCAAAGAACAGGTTTATTCAGATTAAGTTCATTTATGATTGAGAATAAATCCCAGACATAGGCTTCCATCGTGTATTGACCGTCGCCAACGTAACTGTTGCCAAGTCCTCTGACATCATAAGTGATGCAGTAATAGTCTTTCTGCAAAAATTTAATCTGATTTTTCCACATTGTATTATCAAGCGGAAAACCGTGTACAAAAATTATCGGTGTGTTTTTTTTGTTGCCATATGTATAAACAGCTAATCCATTGATTTGCTTTTGCATTAAAAATTCCTATTATTTTAGTGAATCATAATTTTAATTTCGTAAATTAATATAAATTATTATGAGTATAATTTTCATGATTGACATTGATAAAATAACAAAAGATTTCCGACTTTATAAAATTCTTGCGATTGTTTCCGCATTAATTTTGCTGCTGTTGTTTCCTTCGGTCAGAAATATTTTAAATAGTCAGACAGAAAATATTTTTCTGAAAAGTTATGGTTCAGACAAAACTGACACAAACATTGTAATAATCAGAATAGATGAAACAACTATCAATTCACTTCAGGGCTGGCCGCTGAAACGAAGTTTTTATGCTCTTGCTTTTAATTATTTGCGAAAACTTAATGCAAAGAAAATTGGTTTGGAAGTCTTCCTTGGCAACCGGACTTCTGCAATCAGTATTTACAACAGACTTTTGGTGGATGAAATCAATCAGAACCCAAACGTTATTTTATCAGTACTGCTGAATGATTTGAAATTCGAAAATGGAAGTTATATTTCTGATTCACTGATTGCACCGGATTTGAATACCGTAAATCTGAAAGTTAATATCGGACATATAAATTATTTGCAGGACGATGGATTTTATATACCTGCAAGGGTTCTGGTAAAATCCAAAGGGGTCAATTCTTTCTCATCACTTATTGCTGATAAAAATGAATTGTCGGATAATTATATAAAACTGAAGATAAATCATTCCTGGCGGGAATATCACAGTATTGAATTTGTGGATTTTCTGCAAACATTTGAACAGGACGAAAGTAAATATGAATTCATGAAAAATAAAATAATTCTTATCGGTGTAACCGATGAATTTATTGCAAAAAGTGTTGAAGGAGTTTTTGATTATAAAATTCCGGGAGTTGGTTTTCATGCCATTGCTGTTGACAATTTGCTGAATGACGAATTCCTGAATACAAATTTTAAAAATGTGTTGGCAATAATATTTCTGGTAATTCTACTTGTTTTTACGATTCTTAATTTTGGTCGGAGAGAATTGTATTATGATATTTTCCTTTCATTCGGGCTGATATTATTGAGTTTTGTGCTTTATGTCTTTTTTGATATTTATCTGAATTATGCAATTTTTCTTTTGCCTGCATTATTCATCGTTGCAGCCTCGTTGATTCACTTTTGGATTCAGAAGAAAGAACAGCTTTCTGAAACAGTGAATGAAAATAAAATCCTGAATGAAATTATCAGAGCAAAAGAAATTGAACTGACCCGCTTTCAGGAAGAAATTTCAAAAAAGGAAATTGAGAATCAATCCGAACTGACACAGAAAATAGAAAAACTGAAATCGGAAATAGAAGCTCTGCAACAGTCACAGCAAACCAAAATTGATGAAGAAGAAAAAACGGAAATCGCCGAAGCAAAAACTTTTCAGGGGATTGTTTATAACAGCAGTTCAATTGAAAAAATTGTCGGCTTGATAAAAAAAGTTGCTCCTCAGGATGTTACAATTTTAATTCTTGGTGAAAGTGGTACCGGAAAAGAACTTGTTGCAAATGCAATTCATAATCTTAGCAAAAGAAAACTGGAAAAATTCGTAGCTGTAAATTGTGCCGCACTTACCGAAACACTTTTGGAGAGCGAACTTTTTGGACATGTTAGAGGTGCTTTCACAAATGCTATTAATGATAAAAAGGGAATTTTTGAAACTGCAAATAATGGCACCGTTTTTCTAGATGAAATTGGTGAGACATCAGAAAATTTTCAGTCAAAATTGCTGCGCGTTCTTCAGTCGGGTGAAGTGCAGAAAGTCGGTTCAACGGAAACTATTTATGTGAATGTCAGAATTATTGCAGCTACGAATAAAAATCTTGAAGAACTTGTAATGCAAAAAAAATTCAGGGAGGATTTGTATTACAGATTAAATGTTATTCCGGTTAATCTTCCTGCTTTGCGAGAAAGAAAAGAAGATATTCCTTTTCTTGCAAATTATTTTGCTGAGAAAGAAAATAAAATTCTGAAAATTTCTCAATACGTGATTGAACAGTTAATGAAATATGAATGGAAAGGAAATATCAGAGAACTTGAGTCGGTGATGAAAAGAGCTGCAATTTTTGCCCTCTCTGAATCACGTGATTTGATAAAACTGAAAGACCTGCCGGAAAATGTTTGCAATTATAAAAAACTGGATTTGGATAATCTGATTTTAAATTCTTTGCGAGAGAAAAGATTTTCTCATTCTTCAATAAATGAAACGTCCGCAGAATTGGGGAATATCAACCGTGCAATTGTTTCTGAACATTTGCGGGGAATGTTTTTCCGAAGCTTTGTTAAAAATGATTTCAATTTTTCAAAAGCTGTGGGTGAACTGGCAGAATCAGAAGATGAAATGGTATTAGCAAAACTTTCTTCGAAATGTGAAACTTATATCAGCAATATCGAAAAAGATGTGAATAAACTGAATGAAGACAATTTTGATGATGTGAAGGTAATATTTGCTTCAAAGTACAAAAATCTTTCATCGAAGTATCATGAATATTTGGATAAAGTTATTCGGGAATTTATTTCAAAAAGGAAATTATGACTCATCAGGCATTTGACCTGCAATTTCAGGCATTTGATTTTGATGAATTGTTTGTTAATTGAAGAAAAACAAAGATTTTATGTGCGGCACGGGGTTTGTTTGGTAGTGAACAGAAAGGGTTGAGTTAGATTAATTAAATTAACAACAAAATGGAGGTTACAATGTTATTATTCAAAAAAATATCCCAAACAGCTTTCCTGTTCGCATTCATGTTTTCATTTTTTGCTTGTCAGGAAAAAGACAATATTGTCAGTCCCGATTCAAACGGTTCAGTCTTCAAACAGTTAGTTGAAAGTGATGAAGATATTACTTCCTTCGAACCAAATTATAATGAAGAAGATGCAATGAGTTTTCTCGGAAAACTTTCCAAGACCGTTTATCCTGTAAAAATCGGACAGAATATGAAACTTGTTAGCCGTGACTTGCAGATTGATTCAAGTCAGGAAACAGCTGTTGGAGTTCTCACAGAAACTTTTGACGGCAGACTTATAATTGCAGCTTCTTTTACAGAACCGACAAACCCAATGTTCAGTAAGGTTGACACTGTTGTTTTCAAAAACTTTACAACCACAGTTACAAGAAAGATAAAATTTGAAAAAACAAATTCATCTGTTTCAAAAAGAAATTGGAGAATCACATCTGTTTCTTTACCGGAAGGCGGAACAAGCAATCAAAGTGTTGAAATTACAAAAATGACTGTTACTCTTCCGAACGGAGATACAATTGATGTTACTTCACCAAATGATTACTGGTTAGACAGATTCCCGGGAATCAGGCATCAGATTCCGGTTATAAATCGTGGTCAGGGAGTTAAATTAACCGTGGAAGTAAAAAGTCTTTTTGATGGTGAGGATTTTATAACTTTGACTTTTGGTGCAATACGTGGACAGGGACATCACAGAACCAAAGCCAGGTTTGAATTGGTTTCTTCTGAATTTGACGGAACTTATTACAATAAAGTTTACACACAGACATGGAACGAAGTAATGCAGCCTATGGGTCATAAACATGCAATTGTAAATGCTTTGCCAATGTCTTCTGTTAATGATTCTGATTCTCCGGTTGAAGAAAATTCATGGGGAATGCCGTATATTATTAAATAATTAAACAAAACATTGGAATTTTGTTTCACTGTCATCCTGATCCGTCTCCGTGGGTTGACGGATGTCGAAGGATGACAGTATTTTACTAAAATAAATTTTATATAAACTAAAAAGTTGATAAGAGTCTAAAACAAATAAAATGAAAAATGCAATTTTATTTATAGTTATTAGCGTTTTGTTCAGCTTTTGTTCTGAGCAGGCACCAACGCAGCTTTTGGATGATACTGCAAGTCCGAATGAACAGCTCGATATTGAAGTGCTGCCGAGAGAACAAAATGTTTTTGATTATTCAAGTGACTATGATTCGACAGGTATATTCGAACCGATTAGGCAGGAATCATCTGTAATATTTGCAAACGGAATTAAAAACACTTATTCAAATATTACAGTTCGCCAGTTATACATGTCTTCAGTTTTAATTGACAAAAAAATGCCGGTTTTTCATCGCGGCGGAAGAATTATTGGATATTATTCAACTGCTGAAGGTAAGGTAAAATTTAATAATGAATATGCACAGATTTCTGACAGAAAAGTGAGAATAATGTTGAATGGTGTTTCAAAGGATACTTCGTTGGGAAAAATGTTTGTGATAAAGAAAAGATATCTTCTGAATATTCCGCAGAATTTTCCTTACAATTCAAGCATAAAATTTGAGTATGAAAAATCTGCGATGGGAAATCACAGAACTTCTTTTGATATAATTACTCCCGATGAAATTAATGGTGAAATTAAAGTCAGCGGGAAAAAAAGTGATAAAGATTTGAAAATTGAATTAAAATGGAATGCTAAAAATTCGGGTAAAATAGAAATAATCATTGGTGGAGGCAGAAAGGATAAATTATTGATAAAACCATTGCTTCGGCTTAGGACAGATGATGATGGTTTGCTGAAATTACCGTGGACATTTCTTCGTTCGCTGCCTTTTGACCAATTCGATTATTTGGTTTTAAGTTTTGAAAGAGCTGTAAAAAAATCATTTTCAAATCAAATGATGGGCGAGAATCTTGTTATATCAAAAAGTATTCACAATATTAAATTTGATATTCCTTAAATCATTTGCTCTTTTGCTTTTGGTTTGCAGTGTGTCCTATTCTCAGGAAAACTTAGATTTTATGGGAGGTTATCCAAGCCTAATGACTGATGGTTTTAGAAAAAATTCGTTTGAAAGCAATCCCGGAAATTTTGTTGCCAAAAGTGACTGGGAATTTTCGGCAATTTACGGTGCTGATTTTTCAAGTTCAGGCAGCAATATTTCAAATGATATTTTTCTGATTTCACTTTCAAAAAAAATGGACAGGCATTATTTTTATTTCAGATATACACCTGCTTTCAAAAAAAGTTTTATAATCTCAGCAGGAAATAACATTACAATCGACAGCTCATCTGCTTCATTAAAAACGACAATTAATTATTCAGAAAAATTTGGGCTCGGTTATTCTTATTCTTTCGGCAGTAATTTTTCGCTGGGTTTTTCCACGAGATATTTTGAAGAAGAAATGAAAGAGGATGTGTTTAATTTTTTTATTGGCGACACTTCAATTCTTACAACATCTACATCTGTTTCACAAAAGAAATTCTGGCGGACAGATTTCGGAATGAATTATCTGTTGTCAGAACGTATCAGATTAAATCTTTCCTCAAAAAATCTTTTTCTGTTAAATGAAAATGGAAATCTGAGCAATAAACATTTTGAATTAAAATTGAAAAAGGGAATTATCTTTGGGCTTGAATCAAAGCTTTCGGAAAATCTGGCTCTTAATTTTAACTGGGATGTTGCAAGTTCTTTTTTACTTGGTTCTTTTTACTTGTTTGAAATTTTTGGAGGGAAAGTTATTGGGGGAATAAACATAACACATGATCAAACTCAAAACCCTTTTATAAACGTAATCATGCCCACAGTTTCTTTCTCCTCCAACCTATATTCTGTTTCTTTAAGTTATATTAATTACTTACAAAGCCGTAACAATCGTCTTTCGGATTTTGCAGAAAAAGGAATTCAAAATATTGTAAGTAATCAGTTTGCAGATGACAAGTTGCTGCTCTCAATGAATTTTGCACTCAGTTTCAAGCATGAAAAAGCTGTTGAGTTTTTAGACGTCGAAGTGACAAATGACATTTTTCCAACATTAACCGAAGAATTTGTGAATCATCCTTTTGCAATTGGACATGCTAAAAACCTGACTGATAAAACTATTTCAGTAAAGCCTATAAGTTTTATTCCTGGAATCAACAATGAACATATTTATTCGCCGACGGTTGAAATCGCGCCAAATTCCATAGGCGAAGTTAAATTTTTTACTCTCATTTCTGATGAGAAGAATTACGAAAAAAGAAAAATTGATAATGCTGAATTTTTGCTTTTTACAACCGAGCCTGACTACGAAGATAAAACTGAAAAACCTGTTCTGATTAATACAAAAAACAATTGGGATGGAAAGGTTAGCAATCTCCGTTATTTTGTTTACCGAAGCTTTGATTATTCACTTGACTTTGCAACTCGGACGATGAAAAATTATTCGTCAGCAATTGATTCAAATGTTTATCTGAAAAAATTTAATTCGGTAAAAGTTTTGTTTTCAGAGTTTGTAAAAAATATGAATTACTTTTCTGACCCGCGTACAAGTTTTGAATATGTTCAGTTTCCAAAAGAAACAATGGAAAGAAAAGGCGGTGACTGCGATGATTTGTCAGTCGCTTTTGCTTCAATACTTGAAATCGCTGGAATTGAAACAGCATTTGTTGATTTTAAGTCTGATGACGGAATCAGTCACGTGAATCTGCTTATAAATACAGGTTTGAATTCATCGCAGGCTGAATTAATTACTCAAAATGACAAGAAGTATTTTCTGCGGGAAAATCAGAATGGGGAAGATGAAATATGGATTCCGCTTGAAACAACACATTTTGTAAGTTTTGAATCTTCATGGAATCTTGCAGCCGAAAAATTTTATCGTGAAGCAATTGAGAATTTTGGACTTCAAAAAGGGAAAGTTTTAATAACTGATATTTATTAGAGGTGTTTATGAAAATTTTAATGTTTGTATTATTTGTCAGTCAGATTTTATTTGCTCAGGATTTTATTGTTCAAAAAGTTTCGGGAAATGTTTTTGTTCAAAAAGGATTTGAAGAGAAAACACAAAAAGTAAATACCGGCGATAAATTAAAAAGTAATGACTTGATTATCACAGATGAAAGTGCTTTCATTCATCTTAAAGATAAAAACGGAAATTCATTTGTGCTGAAATCAAATTCGGCTGTTGGTGTGAATTATTTGAGAAAAATGTCACTAAACGATTTGATTTTGGCTTTAACGCAGGAAGAAATCAGAACTGTTCCGCGAAACAGCAACAAAACACCAAATACGGCAGTTTATGGCACTGAAGCAAGAATGAAAAAACCATTTGATTTTCAGAACAAACTCGGGCAGAAGAAAATTAACGGTGCGAAGCAACTTGCGGAAAGTGGATTTGTCGAATCGGCAATACTAGCAGCGAAAGAGACTTTCAGGAAATATCCTGCAACCGGTAAAAATTTTGGTGACAGACTTTATTTTGCTGACCTGGTTAAAAATCTTGGACTTGATGAAGAATCAATTTCAGAATACAATAAAATTTCAAAAATTGCTGAAACAGATGCTCAAAAAGAAATATTAAGTAATCGAATAGAGGGAGTAAATCTTAAAATAATTCGGAATTGATTCTTTTCTGATATATGTTGAATTGAAACTTTAAAATTTTTTATCGGGTTATTCTAAATAAAAGTTAATCCAATGAAAAAAATATTCGACAATATCAGTGTAAAAACAAGCAAATTAATCACGAATTCATATTCAACTTCTTTCAGTCTTGGAATTCGCGCATTCTCTCCCAAATTCAGAGAACCAATTTATTCTATTTATGGATTTGTCAGAATTGCTGATGAAATTGTTGATTCTTTTCATGATTATGATAAAATCCTGCTGATGAAAAAATTCCGGGAAGATACATTTGAAGCAATAAAACTTGGTATCTCAAGTAATCCGGTTCTTAACTCCTTTCAGGCAGTTGTAAGAAAATATAATATTGATTATCAGCTCATAGATAAATTTTTAAAAAGTATGGAGATGGATTTGACAGAAAAAACTTATGAGCGTAATAGTTATGATGATTATATTTTTGGGTCAGCAGAAGCTGTCGGATTGATGTGTTTAAAGGTTTTTGTTGGTGGCGATAAACTTAAATAAGAAAAATTAAAATTTTCGGCTCAAATGCAGGGTTCGGCTTTTCAAAAAGCAAATTTTTTGCATGATATCAAAAGTGATTTGGATGAGAGAGGCAGAATTTACCTCCCCGATGTACAACATTCCGAAAAAATATCTGATGAAAATAAAATCCGCCTTGAAAAAGAAGTGGAATATGAGTTTGATGAAGCACTGAAAGGTATAATGAAACTTCCAATGGGCGTAAAACTTGGGGTTTACTCTGCTTACCTTTATTACCGCATGTTGTTCAATAAAATCAAAAAAATGAAAGCACAGGATTTGCTTAAAAAGCGAGTAAGAGTTTCTGATTTTCAAAAACTTGTTTTACTTATTAAATCGGTTTTTCAAATAAAAATTCTTAAACTTATTTAGTAAAACCATTAATAAATACAAACTGACAATTGAAAACTAAATCTGTTGCAATTATTGGTGCTGGACTTGCAAGTTTATCCGCTTCAATTTATTTGCGGAAATTTGGATTTAAAGTTGATGTATTCGAGCAAGGAAAAGAGCTATGAGGAAAAGCCGCTTCTGTGGTTTTTGATGGTTTCAGATTTGATTCCGGTCTGACTTTATTAACAATGCCTTTAGTTCTTGAAGATTTGTTTAAACTCTTTGATAAGAAATCAGAAAATTATTTGTCTATCAGAAAGTTAGAATCAATTTGTAAATATTTTTTCAGCGACGGAACAGAGCTTACAGCATATTCAGACATAAATAAACTTTCAGAAGAAATTCAGGCAAAGACAAATGAAAATGTAAATTCGGTCAGAAAATATTTTGACTACTCGAAGCAAATTTATGATTTAACTGCTGATTTGTTTTTGAAGAAGAGTTTCTCGGAACTTTCTTCTTTTCTTAATTTCCATTCTCTTAAAACATTATTTTCAGTCAATAAAATTGATGCTTTCAGAACAATGCATCAGGCAAATACAGATTTTTTTTCTGACAAAAGACTTGTTCAGTTATTTGACAGATATACCACATATAACGGCTCGAATCCGTTCAAGGCTCCGGCAACTTTGAATATTATTCAACATGTTGAATACGGAATAGGAGGTTATCTTCCTGAAAACGGGATTGCTGATATTCCAAAATCACTGTTTGAATTAGCAAAAAAGTCGGGGTTAATTTCTGGTTTAATAACAAAATCGAAAATATTATCCGTGATAAAAATAATTTTGTAAAAGGATTAACAGTTATCAGTAATTCAGGTTCATCAGAAAAAAAATTTGATGTAGTTCTATCTAATGCTGATGTGAATTTTACATACAAAAAACTTTTGAATGATGCATCTTCGAAACAGGCTGTTAAATATAAGAAGTATGAGCCGTCAACTTCCGCTTTGGTTTTTTATTGGTGAGTGAAAACGTTTAGTGATAAACCGGAAATTTATAATATTTTGTTTTCGCAAAATTATGATGAAGAATTTACTGACTTATCTGATAAAAAAATCTGCCCGAATGATCCAACAGTTTATATTTATATTTCATCCAAGTTTAATAAAAAAGATGCACTTGACGGACATGAAAATTGGTATGTAATGATAAACGCCCTTTATATTGTAAACCAAAACTGGGAAGATGAAATAAAACGAAGCAGAAAAATTATAAAGGACTTTATTTTGCCGGCGGAAGTGCTCATCCCGGTGGCGGAATTCCGCTGGTGATTTTATCAGGCAAAATTGCTGCCGAACTGATTAATAAATATGAGTGAAAAATGATTGAAGCAAATCATAAAAAATTTGCTCATTTGATTTTTAATATTATAGTTTTTTCAGGACCAATTTTCTTTGGATTACAAAAGAAGTTTGGTTTCTGTGATAAAATTTTTCCTGCATTTATTTCTGCTTTTTTTTCTGCAATTCCGTTTGTAGTTTGGGATGCATTGGTAACAAACATCCACTGGTCTTTTAACGAAAATTATATTTTGGGAATAAAATTTTGGAGTTTGCCGATCGAAGAAATTCTGTTTTTTATCAGTGTGCCTTTTGCCTGCATTTTCTTATGGGAAATGATAATTCAGAATTCCAGAGACAGATTCAGCTTCAGTATGTTTTATTTTTATTCTGTTTCAGCCATTTTTTTTCTTTTAAGCTCTTTACTCTTTTATTTTGGTAAAATTTATTCCGGGTTGGTTTTCTTTGCGCTTTTGGTGATGGTTATAATTGATTTTTTTAGTTCAAAAATTGCTTTCAGGCGTCATTTTCGCATTTTTCCGGGTTTTGTGTTGCTGGCGATTTTGATTTTTAACGGCTATCTGACAGCGAGACCAATGGTGCTTTATTCCGGCAAATACATAACTAACTTGAGAATTTTTACAATTCCTTTGGAAGATATTGGATATGGTTTTTCTTTGATTTATCTTGCAATCGCAGTCTATGAAAAATTGAAGAAATCAATAAATGTTCGAAAGAAGACCATATTTATTAAATAATACAATTCAGAAATATTCTTGGGGAATGAGTGGAAAAAATGCTTTCATTCCCAAATTGTTGGGCATTACTTTAGAAAAAAATGAACCTTCTGCAGAATTATGGATGGGCGGACATCCTTCAGCACCTTCAAAAATTTATTTGTTTGATTCGTGGATTAATTTGAATGATGTAATCAGAGATTTTCCTGTTGAAATTCTTGGGCAGAAGATTTTCGAAAAGTTTGGAAGTCAGTTGCCTTTTTTATTTAAAGTCCTTTCTGCTGCACAGCCGCTTTCTATTCAGGTGCATCCCAATAAAACGCAGGCAGAAGAATTAAACTCAAAAGATCCCGAGCATTATCCTGATAAAAATCACAAGCCGGAAATTGCCATTGCTATTGATGAATTGAAAATGCTTGTGGGCTTCAAAACAATTCAGGAATTTGATGCTTTGTTTGAAAGATTTCCGGGTTTCAGAAGTTTCTTCCGCATTACAAAAGCCGAACTGAAAAATGTTTTATTAATGAACGCCGAGGACCAAAAGCTTTTCCTAAGAAACATCTTAAAAAAATTATTTGATCATTCGATTAAACAAAGTCCATCATATTTTACTTTGGTTGAAGGACTGCGGAATAAAATTGTCAATCAGCTTGAATATGATAATCTTGATGAAGCCGAAATTTTATTCCATGATTTATATCCAAAATTCAATAACGATCTGGGACTTGTTCTGCTATTGATGATGAATTTTACAACGTTGGAAAAAGGCGAGGCGATTTTTACTCCCGCAGGCGTTCCACATGCATATATTCAGGGAAATATTATTGAATGTATGGCAAATTCGGATAATGTTATTCGTGCAGGATTAACTCTTAAATTCAAAGATGTTGATTCTTTGAAAAACATAATCGATTATTCATTCGGCATCCCGGAAAAAGTTAAAAGTTCCGGTGATAAAAAACATTTGATATTCAAAACTGCTGCGGAAGAGTTTGAAGTGCATTATTTGTCACTGAGTGCAGGACAGAATTTGCAATACTTCTGCAATGATAATCCAACAATCGGAATTCTGACTGAAGGCGAAATCCAAATTACATGGGAAAATGATTCACAATTATATCTGTTTTCGAAAGGGCAGTCATTTTTGCTTCCTGCAAGTTTGAATGAATGTAAATTTCAGGCTGTTACAAAGTCAAAATTATATTTATCGGGTTTGCCTCAATTATAAAAAATCTGAACGAAAATGTTTTTTCTGCTGTTTCAAATTTTAACACTAATTCATATTGAGTCAGGTAATTTTTAATGACCCTTAAAATTCTGATTAAAAAGCACATTATCTGGGGCATGAGATTTGGCTTCATTTAATTAATTTAAAAGAAAAATTTATGACACAAATTATTATTGAAGCATTGCTTATAACAGGCGGCGGGTTTGTTGTTCTGTTTTTATTATCTTTAATTTCATCAAAAATTAAAGTGAAGCAAAATCTTAAAAATTCGAAGAGGAATCTCCTTGAGCAGAAAACAAATATCAGGGAAATTTATATTCAGAATATCAACCGGAATTTGGGAAAGTCTGAACCAAACATAGGAAACACTTCTCAAAAATCTCAGAATGTTGACAGGAAAAATCAGAAAATCAGACTTGTAAAAGAAAACTACAATCAAACAATGAGAAATCAGTTTTCTGCAGCAAGCAATTCATATGAAAAAGAAGGAATATTTTATACAGCAAGAAACTTTCAAAGTCTTTCCAATGCGAATCAGTTTTATTATAGTTCTAATAAAGAATTATAATTTCACGTCTCTGTAAAAATTTCGTTTATTTTCTTTTGAAATTCAATTCTATTGCGGGGTGAAAAATATTCTTCCCAACTTTTCTAAATTATTTTGAAAAATGTTCGATAATCTTAACAAGAAATAGAAGGAACTATTATGCAATTCATTGTTTGGTCTGATTTTTTCAGTACCGGCATTAATTATATTGACGGTCAGCACAAAAAACTGATTGATATTGCAAATGATTTTCATGCATCTGTAAAAAACAATGCCAATAAATCGACAATGTTTTCGATTCTGAATCATTTGGTAAGTTACGCTGAAGAGCATTTTGCTGACGAGGAATTAATAATGCGTAAAGCAGGAGTTTCTGCCGAGCATTTTGAATATCACAAAGATTTGCATGAGAAACTTACACTTTCAGTTTTTGAGTTAAATTCAGAACTCGAGCGCGGGGAGCCAAAAACTCTTCATGAAATTGAAGTTTTCTTAAATGATTGGTTAATAAAACATATTTTGGAAGAAGACAGGAAAATGCTTCCGTATTCTGCCAAATTAAAAAATTATAATCCAATGATGAATTAAAATAATAAAATTAAAACACGGATGTTTTAATAAAAGAAATGGATTTTTATGAATAATGCTGAACAATTATCGTATTCGCTGAGCAACGAAAATTATGCTTATGCTGAAATAAATGTTGGAAAATTTAACGACTTTGCAAAAAGATATATTTTTTTTGAATCGGATGCTGAGAACGATAAATATTATCTTATTAAATCCAACACTAAATTCAATTCTATAATTCTGCCTGAAGAGCTTTCAGAAAATTTTATTTATTATAAAGACTTTGCCAAGTATTTTGTTCTTGATACAAAGTTTTCGAAAATTCTACATAAAATTTATAATATCAATCTGCAAAAAATGGTTCGCACAAATCCTCAAAAACTTATTTACGAATATTATTATAAATGGGTTTTTGCAGATTTGAATAAAGACAATCGCTACTTTGCAATGAGTGTATTAAAACAAATTAAAGAATCGAGGAAAAACGCCCTGAACCTTGTCCTACAGGGTAGTATTCTTGCCAACGATAAAAATCTTCTGAATATTCAAAAATCACTTGAATCTTTCGATGAAGCTGAGCAGTTGCTTTCTCTTAAAAGTTTTGAGATTAGTGATATTGCTGAAGTGAAATACTTTATTTGTCTATTTAAAGGCTTTGTTCAATTACTCGATCAAAACCACGAAGGAGCTAAATATGAATTTATTCAGGCACTTTCACAAAAATCTGATGGAATAACAGCAAAATTTCACCTGGCAATTTCTGAAATACACTTGTCGGATTTAGACTTATCCAAATCTCTGGTGAATGAAATTGTCGATTTTGACTTAAATAGAACTCATCAAAGCATTGAAGCCAACAAAACCAATGACTTTAATTATTTTGTCAGGAACTTTATCAGCAGCAATTATTTCAACGATTCAGTTTGCTATTCACTTCTTGAGGTTTTTGAGAATCGAATAAATGATTTGACCAGTTCAGCACAAGTAAGATTTCTGTGCCTCAAAGAAGATATAATTTCTTTGAAAGAAATAAAATTTGGAGAAATGCATGAGGAGGAAATTTATAAAAGTCTTGATTTTATTGAAGAATTTGTAAAGAATTATCAAAACAGCGAGAATCTTCTTGTTTTAGAAAACATTTCAAAGATTGAGCAAAAACTTGTCGATACATTAAAAAGCATTTTAAGTAATATTGAAGAAAGTTATAAACGTGAAATTCAGGAAAGCTTAAAAATATATGATTTGAAAATAGGTGAAAATGTTCAGCTTAAAGCAAGGCATCAATCAGAATATGAACTGCAAAAGAAAAGAATTGAAGACAAATTAAAAACAACCCTTACCGATTATCAGTTGATGATGGATGAGAAAATTAAATCCATAGAATACAAATCAGAGAACATTGAATCCAAGCCGGAATATAATCCTTCAGCTTCATTCAAGAATTCAATTTCCTATTCACTGTTTCTTTCGCTCTTGGTTTTGCTGCTTGCGGGATTTGCGGAATATTCAAACAGCAGTGTTCAGGAAGTCACTGATGCAAGTAAAGTTTTGACAATCGTTTTATTTCATGGCTCAAAATGGGGTGTTATTTCTTTTGTCATTGGAATTTTTATTTCACTGATGGTTTCAGCCTCTACAAGTATGGAAAAAGCAAGTGCCAAACAGCGATTGGCAAAGACCGTTTCTCTTTTAAAAAACGAAAAAGCCGAAAATATTAAAACGATTAAAGAAGATTTTGAAAGAGCCATTACCGATAATGAGCAGAAATACAAAAGTAGAATTGACTCGGTTGATGAACAGGTTCGTGAATTGATCGAAAAGAAAAAGCAGGATGAAAGTGTCATGATTGAGAGAGCTGCGTCAAGAGTAAGTAAAGAAACCAGCCGAACAAAAGAAATTATTGAGCATTATCAATAAGTTGAATATTAAATCATGTCATCTTTCGATGAGTTCAGACTGACAAGATTGAACTTTTTGTCAGCCTCCGATAAAACATCAGAAAAAACAATCAAAGTCCGCATGACTCAAATCAGGTTAAATCCAAAACAAATAATTGGCTAATATTGACCCAATTGCCAAAAATAATCACAAAAACTGCTTTTTTTAACCAAAAACCAAGAATTTATCTGGAATGATTTTGTCAGTATTTTCAGGTCACCTTACGCATTTGTCATGCTGAATTTTTTTCAGCATCTACAAAACTTAACAAAAGAAGATTCTGAAACAAGACTTGCCTGACGGCAGTCGGGTTCAGGATGACATTATTGTAAACTTTGTGTAAGGTGAATTATCAGATTAAGTATAGAATAAACTTTTGGGATTTAATGAAAAAAGACAAATATCAGGTTGCCGTTGAATTGTTTAATTCTGAAAAATTTGACAAGGCAAAAGAAATTCTTTATGGATTAGTCAGAATGAACGCTCGGGATTTTGATGCGTACAATTTTCTGGGAATAATCGAATTAAAAGAAAAAAATTACAAAAAATCGCTTGAATATTTCAACAAGGTTCTGGAAATAAAAAGAGATCATCCGAATGTTTATTATAATATTGGAATGTGCCTTCAATGTATTGGTGAAATCGAACAGGCAATAAATGCATATAAAAACTTTTATCAGACAAACCAAAATCATCTGGATGTTTTGAATAATCTTGGGCTTCTTTATGTGGTTGATAAAAAATATGAACTTGCTGAAGAACATTTCAAGAAGGCAAATAAACTTAATCCGAATGAAGCAAAAATTCTGCTCAATTATTCAAATCTGCTTTTTGCAAAGTTGCGTTATGATGATATATTGAATTTGGACAAAAACATTTCTGAAGTAAGTGATAAAACTTCCTCCGATGAATTAGTTGGTTTCAAAATCAATGTTGCAAAAGCACTTTTTAACAAGGGCAGAATTGATGATTCGCTGATTTTACTTGAGTCTCTTTTGCAAGTATCTCCGGTAAATTCAGATGTCATGTTAAATATTGCAAACATTTTTCTTTTTAAGTCTGATAATGACAAGGCAAAATTCTATTTTAATAAATTACTTAATACACGTCTGGAATCCGCCGGTTATAATGGACTTGGACTTATTGAACTGAGAAATATGAATCTCGATAAAGCCGAACATTTTTTCCGTGAAGCCATTAAGAGAGAGCCTGAGACTTCAGAATTTCATTATAATTTGAGTCATGCTTTATTGCTAAAAGGAAATCTTGATGAAGGATTTAAGGAATATGAATGGAGAAAAAAGAGAGATGAGTTTTTAAAAAGAGAATTCAGCAAGCCAGAACTGAGCGATGAGGATATTTATGGCAAACGTATTCTTGTTTGGGATGAACAGGGAATCGGAGATATAATACAGTTTATCAGATATTTTAAAATCTTGAAACAGAGAGGTGCAATTGTAATTTTTCAATGTGCTGCCGGTGTTATTAATTTAATTGAAAATGCAAAATATATTGATACATTACTGCCAAGAAATTCAACTGAAGAGCCTGATGTTGAATATGATTTCCAAATCTCTCTGCTTAGTTTGCCAAAATATTTTAATACAACATTAGAAACCATTCCGACTGAATCAAAGTATATTTTTGCAAAGCAGGATTTAGTAAACCACTGGAAAAACCATTTTCAACAGTTCGATAAAAAGAAAATCGGAATAGTTTGGGCTGGAAATCCAAAGCATTCAAATGACAAAAACCGATCGATAAAATTAAAATACTTTAGTAAATTATTTAGGCTGTCAAACTGCCAGTTCTTTTCATTACAGAAGGGTTTTGGTTTAGAACAATCAGCAGAATTTAGTGGCAGTTTAATTGTACTCGATAATAAAATCAACAATCTTTCTGATACTGCTGCAATTATTGAAAATCTTGATCTGGTGATTTCAGTTGATACTTCTGTTGCGCATTTATCTGCCGCATTGGGAAAAGAAACTTTTGTGTTGCTTCCCTTTTCTCCCGATTGGAGATGGATGGCAGAAATTAATTATTCGCCATGGTATTCCACAATGAAATTATTCCGACAGCAAAAAGAGGGTGACTGGGGAAGTGTTTTTGATGTAGTTCAATCAGCACTGAAAGGAAATTCTGTTTTAGCCAAAACAGAATTTCATAAAGAAAAAACATCGAAGAATAAAATTTTTCTCGGACTGACAAGCGGTGAAAATTTTGGTTGGGGTGTTTGCAGTAAATATCTAAAAAAAGAGTTGGCAAAAAAAAATCTTGCTGAGTCACTGGAAGAATATTATTCAGTTGATGATGGAAAAAAAATAGAAGGCAAAGTTTTTCACGGATTAACGGATATTGAATTTAACAGCATTTATAGGGTTCGCGGAAAACAAAATTACGGCTATACTTTTTTTGAAAATGAGTTGCTTCCTGTCTCTGTTGAAAATGCAAAGAAATATGATGTGGTAATCGGAGGTTCCACTTGGTGCAAAGAGAAAATGGAAGCGAAGGGAATTTTAAACACTGATGTTCTAATCCAAGGAATTGACCCGGAATTG
>PFVB01000111.1:0-13347 GCA_002790395.1 Ignavibacteriales bacterium CG_4_9_14_3_um_filter_34_10
AAGTTGCTTCATCAAGTAAGGAAGCATTTGCAAGACTGAAACCGGTAAGGTCAGTAATTACAGTTTGAAAATTCAATAAAGCTTCAAGCCTGCCTTGAGAAATTTCAGCTTGATAGGGCGTGTACTGAGTGTACCATCCGGGATTTTCCAGAATATTTCTTTGAATTACTGCCGGCAAAATAGTGGAATAATATCCCTGACCGATGTAGGTTTTATATAATTTATTCCTTTTCGCAACGTCTCTAAAATGATTAATTAACTCAAACTCAGTCATTGGTTTATCTAATTTTAACGGCTCTTTAATTCTGATATTTTGTGGAATTGTTTTGTCAATCAACTCGTCAAGTGAATTTAGTTTTAATTGTTTTAACATTTCAATTTGATCATTCTTCGAAATACCAATATGCCTCGAAGAAAACTTATCTACAGAAAAATTTGTTAGCATAACTAGCTCAATTTTATTAAACATTTTTATTATTTATTGTTGGAAATATAATGAAAAGCTTTAAGAGGGATAAAATTTAATTTTGATTAACTTCTTCAATTTTGATTAATGCAGACTTTGCGGCTTCCTGTTCAGCACTTTTTTTATTATGCCCTTTCCCTTTGCCCATTATTTCATTATTAATTATGACTTCCACTTCGAATTGCTTATCATGATCAGGACCGGATTCATCTGCGACCTTGTAAATGGGCGTGGAATAGTGATTTGCGTGCGTAAATTCAAGAAGTCTGCCTTTATAATTTCTATCAACCTGAAATTCCTTCGTCTTGAAACTAGGATTAATAATCCATCGCAAAATAAAATTTTGAACATCCTCAAAACCGCTATCGAGATAAATTGCCCCGATTAAAGCTTCAAGACAGTCAGACGAGATTGTTTTAATTCCTTCAGAAGACCCCCTTACAAATCTTCTGTCGAATAAAATAAATTCAATTAAGCCCATTTCTTCTGCAGCTTTTGCGAGTGCGGGTTTATCAACAATTCTTGCCCGATATTTTGTCAAAAAGCCTTCATCCTTATCAGGGAATTTTTCAAATAAAATTTCAGCAACAATAAATCCCAAAATTGAATCCCCAAGAAATTCTAACCTTTCATTTGATTTCGTAAAATTGCTGTTCAAATCAATGTAAGACTTATGAGTCAATGATTTGATAAAGTAGGCTTGATTTTTTATTTGGATTTTTAACAGGGAACTTAATCTTTTAAAATTAATCTCTTTTGTTTCAGTACTTTTTGAATGAGAGCTAAAAATTCCAGCTCTGATTTTTTTTAATACATCAAGAAACAAGCATCAATCCTCATATTTTTTAAATAACAAAGTTGAATTGTGCCCGCCAAATCCAAAAGTGTTGCTCAGTGCATATTTAATTTCTTTTTTAACCGCAACTTTTGGAGTGTAATTAAGATCGCATTGAGGATCAGGTTCATCAAGATTAATTGTCGGAGGGATAATTCCAGTTTGTAGTGCAAAAATTGTAGCAATTGATTCAACTGCACCGGCAGCACCGAGCAAATGTCCTGTCATTGACTTTGTCGAACTTATTGATAATTTATAAGCATGATCACCGAAAAGTCTTTTAATTGCTTTTGTTTCATTTAAGTCATTAAGCTCTGTAGAAGTCCCGTGAGCATTGATGTAATCAACATCTGTCAATTCAATTTGAGCTTCTCTAATGGCGTCTCGCATAGCTCTATAAGCACCTTCTCCTTCGGGAGCCGGAGCAGTAACGTGATATGCATCAGCAGTCAAGCCAAACCCAACAATCTCTGCATAAATTTTGGCACCGCGATTTTTTGCATGCTCATATTCCTCAAGAATGATTGTACCGGAGCCTTCACCCATAACAAAACCGTTTCTGTCTTTGTCAAATGGCCTTGATGCTTCCATAAATCTATCATTCCAAGTTGATAATGCACGGGCAGAATTGAAACCGCCGATCGCCATTGGAGTAATAGCAGCTTCAGAACCGCCGCAAACCATTAAGTCTGCAGTTCCTCTTTGAATATGTACAAATGCATCAGCAATAGCATGTGTCGATGTAGCGCAAGCCGATGTTGTAGCATAGTTTGGACCTTTTAATTTGTAAAGAATTGAAATCTGACCTGCTGCGATATCAGAAATCATCATTGGCACAAAGAAGGGGCTAATTCTTCTGGGACCACCTTGAAAATAGGCTAAAGTTTGTTTTTCGAATGTGTCCATTCCTCCAATTCCGCTTCCATATATAACTCCAAACCGTTCTAAATCAACTTTCTCAAGATTGATTTCGGAATCTTCCATTGCCATCTTTGAAGTAGCAATTGCATAATGTGTAAATTGGTCCATTCTTTTTGCTTCTTTCTTATCTATAAAGTCTTCCGGATTAAATCCTTTTACTTCACACGCAAATTTTGTAGTAAATGGTGTAGTATCGAATTTAGTTATCATACATGCACCGTTTTTGCCTTCAATCAGTCCGCTCCACAAATCTTTTGCCGTGTTTCCGATTGGAGTAAGTGCACCAACTCCTGTTACTACAACTCTGCGTTTATCCATTGAACTCTCCATAAACATTATTTGAAAATTGATAAGAAAGAATTAATAAAAGTACGGACTGTTTTAAAATATCTCACAAAAATAAAAATCAAACTTCTGAAGATTGTATAACTAAATTGTTATGTAAAACAGTCCTTTATTAAATAATCCGAAAATTATTTATTAACTTTTTCTTTCAGGTAATTTATAGCATCACCAACAGTAGTGATTTTCTCTGAATCTTCGTCCGGTATCGAAATATCAAAAGCTGATTCGAAACCCATTACAAGTTCTACAATATCAAGAGAATCAGCACCAAGATCATTGGTGAATGATGCTGCAGGATTAATCTGGGATTCTTCCACACCCAATTTATCCATAATTATTTCTTTTACTTTTGCTTCAACGTCCATTTTATACTCCTAAATAATTTGTGAATTAGTGATTAAAAATTTTACATTGTCATCCCGCCATCAACCGAAATCACTTGACCGGTGATGTATGATGCATTTTCGCTGCAAAGAAATCGAACAGCTTTTGCGATATCTTCTGGTCTTCCCAACCGCTTTAATGGAATATTATTCAACAAAACTTCTCTTTGCTTCTCATTCAATTTATGAGTCATCTCAGTTTCAATAAATCCTGGAGCGATAGCATTAACTGTTATTCCGCGTGAAGCAATTTCTTTCGCAAGAGATTTAGTAAATCCAATCATTCCGGATTTTGAGGCAGCGTAATTAGCTTGGCCTGCATTTCCAATTAACCCAACAATTGAAGTGATATTGACTATTCTTCCCCATTTTTGCTGAATCATTGGTTTTAGGACAGCTTTTGAAAAATTATAAACGCTTTTCAAATTGACTGAAATCACTCGGTCAAATTCCTCTTCCGACATTCTTAGCAGGAGGTTATCTTTAGTAATTCCGGCATTATTGATTAAAATATCCAAACCACCAAGTTTAGTTATTGCTTCTTTTACTGCATTCTGAGTTTGCTCAAAAGATGAAACATCACATTTTATTGCAAATACTCGAGCACCTTTTTCACTCATTTCAGATACAAATTTATTTGCTATTTCTTCACTGTTGTTATAAACAAAGGCAACATCTGATTTAAAGTCCATTATTGAACTTTCAAGAAATTCATTTACAATTGCATGACCAATACCACGCGCACCGCCAGTTACTAAAACTTTTTTCACTTCAGCCATTAAGCCTCAACTTTTTTATTCCTTTTTAGAAAAATTTTTCTGTATTCATCAAGTTCCTGAAAACCATCTTCACCTAAAAGATATATCAACTCGTTTTTACAAGCATCAAAAACAGTTGAAACTTGATTCCCTACTTTACTGCAATAATGCATTCGAGCCAAATGGTCATCATCCACCGTTAAAGCACCATTATAAATAACAAGCGGGAATAATATACAATAAAGCGGTTTATATTTCCACTTAAATTCTTGAGAATCAACAGCAACTTTTTGAATTGTGCAAAACCCCTGCTTATCCAAAAAGACACATTTTCCATTATGAACTTCTGTTCCGTAGGCAATTCCCGATTCAAAATCATCGTCTTTTTCCGGGGCTTCAAACCATTTTTCTACATTTTTTGTTTGAGAATCATCCATGCTGGCAATGATTCTGTCTTTTATTCCTAGTATTTTATCATGTTCTTTCTTATCGGTATATACTCCATAATAGCAGCACTCACCTGAGCAATGACAAATATCGCAAGCCTTAACAAATTTTTGAGTAAAGACTAAAGGATCAATCCACAAACCCTTAATTTGCTTATCAAACTTTTTTCCCATCAGATAAACCTTTCAAAATCAGATAAAGTATCAATTCCAAAAATTTCGACTGAAGGATTAATCCTTTTTATCAGACCTTGTAAAACTTTTCCTGGACCGATTTCGTAAAATGTTTTTGCACCGTCATTAATCATATTTTGGATTGTTTCTTCCCATCTTACAGGATTTGTCAATTGCTGAAAAAGTAATTCTTTAATTTCTTTATCCTGACAAACAGGTTTAGCTGTAACATTTGCATAAACAGGAAACTCTGAATTCTTAAACTCTGTCTCATTCAACTTTTCAAGCAATTTTTCCTTTGCTGATTCCATTAGAGGAGAATGAAAAGCTCCGCTGACTACTAATTCTTTAGCTAATTTGGCTTTATTCAATTTTGCTAAGTCGATGGCTTTTCTAACTCCATTTACCGAACCGGAAATTACAATTTGTCCAGGAGAATTAAAATTTGCACATTGGACAATACCTTCGGATGAAGCATCCTCACAAATTTTTATCACGGTTTCATTACTCAATCCTACAATTGCAGCCATCGTTCCCTGCTGTTTGATTCCGGCTTCAAGCATTGCTTGTCCGCGGAGTCGAACTAATTTTAACCCTGATTCAAAATCCAAAGAAGCAGCTGATACGAGTGCTGAATATTCTCCCAAAGAATGTCCCGCAGCCATATCAGGTTTGATTTTATTAAGCAAATTCAATATAGCAAGGCTATGGATAAAAATTGCCGGCTGTGTGATATCAGTAAGTTTTAATGAATCAACCGGACCTTCAAACATGATTTTTGAAATGTCAAATCCCAAAACTTCGTTCGCATTTTGAACAAGCAATTTGGCAGACTCATATTTCTCAAAAATTTCTTTCAGCATTCCAACATATTGAGAACCTTGTCCTGGAAAAACGAAAGCAACTTTACTCACTTACAAACTCCAAACAAGATAAATTGCACCCCAAGTGTAACCTGCACCAAAAGCTGAAAGAACAAGTTTATCACCTCTTTTAATTTTTCCGTCACGATAATATTCGGTTAAGCAAAGAGGAATTGTTGCAGCGGTTGTGTTGCCGTATTTATCAATATTAATCGTCACTTTGTCTTTTGTAATACCCATCCTCTGGGCTGTTGCATCAATAATTCTTAAATTAGCCTGATGAGGAACAAGATAGGCAATATCTTCAGATTTAAGATTATTCCTATTCATAATTTCAACCGAGATATCAGCCATTCCTTTGACAGCGACTTTGAAAACTGCTTTCCCGTCCTGAAAAATATAATGCATTCTATTATCAACTGTTTCATGAGATGAAGGATTAAGACTACCACCGGCTTTCATATTCAAAGCATCCTTCCCACTTCCATCTATTCTTAATACTGAATCAATAACACCAAAATTTTTATTCTCTGTCGGTTCAAGCAGAACGGCAGATGCGGCATCACCAAAAAGTATACATGTATTTCTATCAGTGTAATCAACAATCGAGCTCATTTTATCAGCACCTATTACTAAAACTTTTTTATATCTTCCGCTTTCAATTAAACTGGAACCTGTCTGAAGAGCAAACAAAAATCCGGAACAGGCAGCTGATAAATCAAAACCCCAGGCATTAGTTGCACCAAGTTTCTCCTGAACAAGACATGCAGTTGCAGGGAAAAACATATCAGGAGTAACGGTAGCTACGATAATTGCATCAATATCTTTAGGATCAACATTATATTTTTCAATTAAATCTTTAGCAGCGAAATAAGCCATATCACTAGTCCCCCCGCCTTCGTACATTCTTCTTTCTATAATTCCGGTACGAGTACGAATCCATTCGTCGTTTGTATCAACTAAAGATTCAAAATATTTATTATCAAGTATTTTTTCAGGAATGAACATTCCAACGGCTGTAATTTCAGCATTTACTGCATTATTTTTTTTCTGCATAATTTTTTAATGCTTCCTCAAATTTTTTCAATAATTTTTTTTCATTCATTTCTTTTGCACGCAAAATCATATTTTTAATAGCAACTGGCGAACTTGATCCGTGACCAATAATACTGATTCCATTAATTCCAAGTAATGGAACACCGCCATATAAATCGGGATTCAAAGGACTGAGTGCTTTTTTTAATGTATTCTTGAATAAACCAATCTTAATTTTTTCTAATAAACTTGTTTCAGAATGCTGTTTCAATAAATATTTCATAAAAGAAGGAACACTCTCTCCAAATTTCAGAATAATGTTTCCAACAAATCCATCACATAAAACAATATTGCATTTCCCATCTAAAATATCTCTGCCTTCAATATTCCCAATAAAATTCAAGTCAGTTTCCCGAAGCAACGCTGCCGTATCTTTTACTAACTTATTCCCCTTCTCTTCTTCTTCCCCGACACTCAAAAGTCCAATACTTGGATTTGGAACATTGTACAATTCTTGAACAAATATTTTTGCCAAAACCGCATAGCCAAAAAGATGATGAGGTTTGACATCTACAAAAGCACCAACATCAAAAACGAATGTAGAATTATTCCTGCTCGGGAAATAACTTCCGATTGTAGGTCTTTCAACATTTGCCAACCTTCCCATCAATAAAGTAGAAACAGCAGCGACAGCACCTGTATTCCCTGCAGAAACAAATGCATCGGCTTTTTTATCCTTTACTAACTGAGCTCCAATGACAAGAGAGGAATTAGGTTTGGATTTAATTGCAGCAATAGGTTTATCATGCATATCGATAATATCTGTTGCATGATAAATTATTTTTTCATCTAATTTTATGTTTTCCTCTTCTGCAACTGAAAGAATTTTTTCCTTATCACCAACAAGTATTAATTCAAAACCGGGAGATTCTTTCAGAGCCTGTATAGCGCCAAGGATTTCGTTCCGGGGGGCAAAATCACCCCCCATCGCATCTACTGCAACCTTAAAAATTGAATCGGTCTTATCGAGACTCATAAAGAGTTTTTATGATTCGGGAACAAACATAGATCTGCCGGCATAATAGCCGCAGCTTGGGCATGCACGATGGCTTAACTTAATTTCACCACAATTTGAACAAGTGGTTAATGAAGGAACAGAAGCTTTATAATGAGTTCTTCTCTTATCCCTTCGGCTTTTTGACATTTTGCGTTTTGGATTTGGCATTTAGTTACCTTTTATTTATTAATTTCCTAAATTATTCTTTAACTTATCTAAAGCAGCCCAAACTGAATTGGTATCTGCCGGTTTTTCACAATTGCAGCTTTCTGAATTTAAATTGACGCCGCACTTAAAACATAGACCTTTACAATCATCACCACACAGGATTTTCATTGGAACGGATAAAATCGCATAATCTTTAATATCGGCAGAAAGATCAATCTTGTCAGTTTCCCGATTTAAATAAATCACATTTTCAGAATTATTCTCTTCGGGATTACCAGAAAAAATGTAAACATTTTTGAAACTATTAGACAAAATATCATCAAATTCAACATTACAACGATCACAAGTCAAATGAGCTTTCGCTGATATTTCACCTTTGATCACAATTTGACTATTGGATTTATCCATAACAATTTTGCAAAGAACATCCCCGTAAAATGGCTCTTCCAACCTTAAATTTCCAACCGATTCATTAAATTCCAACTCATGAATACCATCGGAAAAGTTATGAATTTTAATAACAATCAAAAGAACCTCAAAAAAATATCGGGCAAATATAATTATAGCGAATTTCATAAGCAAGAAAGTTAGGAAAGTGAGATTTTCTACATATATTTAATCAGTTCAATTTAAAGGAATAAAATGCCAATAATTGTTTCTGTAATTGCAGCAATTATCCCTATGCTTCTTTACTTATTTTTGATTTACAAATTGGATAAACATGAGAGAGAGCCAATTATACTAATATTTATGCATTATATATGGGGAGCTATTTCTTCTATTATAATAGTATTTATTGTCAACGATTTGGTTGGTTTGTCATTTTCTTATTTGAACCTTATTTTTCCAACTGTCCTGCAAGTCATTTTATTTGCCCCGCTAATCGAAGAACTTTCCAAAGGTTCATTCATTTATTTCTCTTCGCAAAACGAAAATTTTGATAATCTGACTGATGCGTTAGTATATGGAGCCGCAATCGGACTTGGTTTTGGTATGACCGAAAACGCATTATATTTTATAAAATTTGGTGTAGATGTTAAAAGTTGGATTTTAATTGTCGTAATGCGCTCAAGTTTTTCAGCAGTAATGCATGCAATATCAACTTCAATTTTTGCTTCCTTTATTTTACTATCTAAATTTTCAAGTGTTCGCAAAAGAAAATTTTATTATTTAACAGGTTTCATAGTTGCGGTTACAATTCATTTTTCATGGAACGCAGCAGTAAGTTTTGAGGAAACGTTTTGGTATGGAGTGCTTGTATTGTTGTTTTATATTTTGGTTTTTGTATACCTGTTTTATTACTCGCTAAACTATGAATTAAAAATTCTCAATGAAGAACTTCTTGAGGAAACAAGCTCCGGAATATTAGAAAACTTAAATTTATTTTATAAAAAGAGTAAAAGATTTAGTAACTTGAATAAAAAACAAATTAGTTTTTTAATAAAACTTGGTTTCACGAAAAAAAAATTAAAGTTCGCTACTGATCATGAGAAAATAAAGTTATCAGCAGAAATGAACTCTTTAAGAAATAAATTAAATTCAGAATAATGAAAATAGGATTATTTGGAGGATCGTTTGATCCAATACATGTCGGACATTTAATGACAGCGCAAAGCGTGATTGAAAAAAGGAATCTGGATAAAATTATATTTATGCCATGCTATATTTCTCCACACAAATTGGATAATTTTTATATTGAAGCAAAACATCGATTCAATATGATTAAATTAGCAATAGACGGAACGGACTATTTTACTGTTTCTGATTTTGAAATAAACCGACCGCAGATTTCATTCACAATTGATACTGTACTAGAATTAAAAAAAATATATCAGGAGATTGAATTAATTATCGGCTATGATAATTTACTTGTATTTGATAAATGGAAAGAGCCGGATTTATTGGTGCAAAATGTGAAATTGCTGGTCATGAAAAGAAAAACAAATGATGATAGCACCAAGAAAAACAAATTCTTTGAACATGCAATTTTTATTGATACACCAACAATTGAGATATCTTCAACGGAAGTTAGAAGCCGAATTAAAGCAGGATTAGATGCTAAATTTATGCTTGGCGAAAAAGTTCAGGATTATATAATTAAAAATAATCTTTATAAATAGAATGACTGTAGAAAAGTTAATTTCAGAATTAAATTTTTATAATAAGAAAGCTGTTTCAAGATTGATTTCAATAATTGAAACAAGCACAACAGACAACGAATTAGTTTTAAACCAAATCACGAATAAGTTAGGAAATGCTTATCGTATTGGAATTACAGGACCACCGGGAGTCGGAAAATCAACACTGACAAATCAACTGGCAAAATTATTTGTAAGCGATTCTCAGAAAGTCGGAATTATTGCAGTTGACCCGACAAGCCCATTTTCAGGTGGTGCTTTGCTGGGCGATAGAATCAGAATGAATGACCTTGCGAATACTGAAAATGTGTTTATTCGAAGTATGGCAACGCGAGGAAGTATGGGCGGATTAAGCAAAAAAGCTGTAGACGCCGCCGATATTCTTGATGCAGCCGGATTCGATGTAATTATTTTTGAGACTGTTGGTGTTGGTCAGTCTGAAATTGATATTACTCAGGCAGCAGATACGCGAATCGTCGTTCTCGTACCTGAATCCGGTGATTCTATTCAGGCACTCAAAGCCGGATTGATGGAAATTGGTGACATTTTTGTATTGAATAAAAGTGACAGACCAGCTGCTGAGAATGCGATACTTGCTTTGAAGACAATGCTAAGTTTGCGGAATATGACAAGTACAAGTTGGATGCCGAAAATTCTTAACACAATTGCTTCGGAAAACCGGGGAATTGATTTGTTAAAGGATGAAATTTTTAATCATAAAAAATTTTTAATTGAGAATGATTTGTTGTTTAAAAACCGAAAGGATAAATTACTCAATCGAGTAAAGCAAATAACAATTGAAAAGTTGAATCAAATTTTGTGGGAGAATAATTCACTTAGTGAAATTGAACAAATAATTATGAGTTCTATAAACGGAACAGTTTCGCCCTATGAAATTTCGAACCGAATAATTAAAAACATAAAATTAGATGGAGATTAAATGAACGTCGAAGATCAGTTTATAACATCACAAACCGAAGAGCAAAATCTTTTAATCGATTCATTAAAAAATTTTATCGAAAAGGAAATCAAACCGCGAGTAATGGAATTTGATGAGAAACAAATTTTCCCCGAAGAGATATTTGCAAAATTTGGAGAATTAGGTTTTATGGGAATTCTTGTCCCAGAAAAATATAATGGTTCGGGACTTGGATATACTGAATATGCAATGATAATTGAGGAGATTGCAAAAGTTGATCCCGCTATTGCTCTTTCGGTTGCTGCACATAATGGACTTTGCACGAATCACATTAATCTTTTTGCAAATGAAAAACAAAAACAAAAATATCTTCCCAAATTGGCAAGCGGAAAGTCAATTGGGGCTTGGGCTTTGACAGAACCAAATTCAGGAAGCGACGCTGCAGCGCTGAGAACAAAAGCGATTAAAAGTGGGAATAAATATCTTCTAAATGGCACGAAAAATTTTATCACTCACGGTAGTGTTGGAGAAATATGTGTTGTAATGGCAATTACAGATGAATCAAAGAAAAGCAAAGGAATTTCCGCATTCATCGTTGAGAAAGGGACTACCGGATTTTCTGCAGCAAAGAAAGAGAATAAACTCGGAATGCGAGCAAGCGAAACATGTCAATTAATATTTGACAATTGCGAAATTCCGGAAGAGAATTTGATTGGAATTGAGGGCGAAGGATTTTCTCAAGCCATGAAAGTTTTGACAGGCGGAAGAATTTCCATCGCAGCTTTGAGTACTGGACTTGCAGAAGGATGTTTACAGAATGCAATTAATTACTCCAAAGAGCGCAAACAATTTGACAAATCCCTTTCTGAATTTCAAGGAATTCAGTTTAAGTTAGCTGAGATGGCAACCGAAATTGAAGCTGCAAAATTATTGGTTTATAAAGCTGCTTCTGATAAAGATGCCGGGAAGAGTGAATTTAATTCTCCACCAATGGCTAAATTATTTGCAAGTGAAATAGCTGAAAAAGCCGCATCGAATGCAATTCAAATTTTTGGTGGCTATGGATATATGAAAGATTACCCCGTTGAAAAATTTTATCGCGATGTAAAATTATTGACAATCGGCGAAGGCACTTCGGAAGTAAATAAAATAGTAATTGCTAAAAATTTATTAAAAGACTGATATGAATATTGGAAGTAAATTACGTGAAAATACAAAACAGAATTCTATTCATCATTCTTCTCTTTTTGATAAAATAGAAAAACTAAAAGCAGAGATTAAACTCGGTGGCGGTGAAAAGGCAATTGCTAATCACCATAAGAAGGGTAAACTAACTGCTCGCGAAAGAATAAACTTATTAATTGACAAAGGCAGTGAGTTTTTTGAACTGAATATTTTTGCCGGTTACGGAATGTATCCGGAATATGGAGGAGCTCCATCAGGTGGTGTTGTTTTAGGTGTTGGCAAAATCCACGATCGTGATTTTATGATAATCGCAAATGATGCCACAGTTAAAGCAGGTGCATGGTTTCCTATCACTGCAAAGAAAAATCTTCGAGCTCAGGAAATTGCAATTGAAAACAATTTACCATTGATTTACTTGGTTGATAGTGCAGGAGTTTTTCTTCCGCTACAAGATGAGGTTTTTCCGGATAAAGAGGATTTCGGAAGAATTTTTAGAAACAATGCAGTGATTTCTGCAATGGGAATTCCGCAGCTCGCAGCAATAATGGGATTATGCGTTGCCGGTGGTGCATATTTACCAATCATGAGCGATGAAGCAATAATCGTTCAGGATGAAGGCTCTGTTTTCCTTGCGGGTCCTCATCTTGTAAAAGCTGCCATTGGAGAAGAAACAGATAATGAAACTTTGGGCGGTGCAAAAGTTCAAACTAATATTTCGGGAGTCACAGATTATATCGCACGGAATGATGAAGAAGCAATCGAATTAATACGGAATCTGAGTTCAAAAATTTCACTCAATCCAAAAGCTAATTTTAATCACATTGATCCAGTTGAGCCAAAATTTCCCCAAGAAGAAATACTGGAAATTCTTCCTATGGATTTATTAGCTCAATATGATATGTATGAATTGATAGCAAGAGTTGTTGATAATTCTGAAATCGATGAATATAAAGCCGGTTACGGAAAATCAATAATTACAGCCTATGCAAGAATTGACGGCTGGGCGGTTGGGATTGTTGCCAATCAAAGAAAGATTGTTCGCACTGAATCAATAAAAGGTCCCGGGGAAATGCAAATTGGCGGAGTAATTTATTCAGATAGTTCAGATAAAGTCACGCGTTTCATTTTGAATTGCAATCAAAAAAGAATTCCCTTGCTCTTCCTTCAGGATGTGACAGGATTTATGGTCGGGACAAAAGCTGAGCATGGCGGAATAATTAAAGATGGTGCTAAAATGGTAAATGCAGTTGCAAATTCCGTCGTTCCTAAGATTACATTTATTGTCGGAAATAGTTTTGGCGCTGGATATTATGCTATGTGCGGTAAAGCTTATGATCCAAGATTTATTTTTGCCCTTCCAAATTCAAAACTTGCAGTAATGGGAGCTGCTCAGTCGGCAAGTGTACTGCTCGATATTAAATTAAAACAATTAATTAAAACCGGCAAAGAATTTTCCGAAGCAGACAAAGAAAAACTACTTTACACAATTAAAGAATCATACGAAGGAAAGAGTAGTCCAATTTATGCAGCATCAAAAATTTGGGTTGATGATGTAATTAATCCGGTGGAAATGAGAAAGACAATTTCAAAATGCATTGAAATTTGCAATAATGCCCCAATTACAAAAGAATTCAAACTTGGAGTAATCCAAACA
>PFVB01000111.1:13411-23669 GCA_002790395.1 Ignavibacteriales bacterium CG_4_9_14_3_um_filter_34_10
CAAGCTACAATGGAGAATGCAAAGAAATTAAAAGATTATCTGACCAGAAAAATTGATTCCGGCACTCTAAAACTTATACTCGATTGTTCAAAAATCGATTATATGGATTCAACATTTTTAGGTGCTTTGGTATTTACACTTAAAAAAGTTATTCCGTTGGGTGGTGATTTAAGATTAATAATGGGAGACATGAAGAGTCCAATTTGGTTCATGTTCGAATCTACTAGAATGTTTAAGGTATTTAAGACTTATCCTTCTTTTGAAGATGCTTTAGGAAGTTACGAAAGTCAAAATGATAAATAATCCACATTTATATCAAATAGGTTCAAATGCAGCATGATTATATAAATATGTTAATTTCAGCTGCAAAACAAGGAAGGAAAAATTCATTCCTGGATTTGTGTGAATTTAATTTGAAAAAAATTTATAATTTCTCGTTGAGAATGCTTGCAAACGTAGAACTTGCTTCAATTATTACAGAAGAAGTTTTTGAGCAGGCGTGGATTAATATTAAAACAGTACGGGATGATGTTTCCTTCGAGCTTTGGCTCAGGGGCATTGCAATCTATTCAATCCTTGATGAAATCAGATCACACAAAAGAAAATCCGAATTCGGAATTCAGGATAATCCACCAAAAGAATTTCTAAACAATTTTGATAAATTTTTAATGACTTTGGATGATAAACAGAGAATCATATTTGTTCTGCATGAAATCGAAGGATACAAATATCATGAAATAAGCGAAGTACTTTATGAATATGATATTGAAGATATTAAAGCAACAAATATTGCAACAAGAGAAAAGATGGGACAGGATTTAGCCGATGAATTGTGACGAAATAAAAATTAAGATGCATGATTTCCTTGATAATTTGTTAACTGAGAGTGAAGTTTCAGATTTTGAAGCAAGCATTGTCAAGTGCCCAAAGGAATTTAATAAGTTTGAAAAATTAAATAAACTTACTACTAAAGTACGCACTCTGCCGCTTTCTTTTGAGCCTGACAAAAAAATACTTGCAAACATTACAGATAAATTAATGTCTGTAAGATTTGAAAAAAATCCTATAAAGCAAAGCAAAAAAGCTGATGAAAAAACTGATAGCAAGAAGGAAAAGCATAAAACCGACACTGATAAAATTGTCCTTGAAAGAGATTTAAGGCGTTCAGCAAAAATTAAAAATGCAGTTATTTCTTTAGTCGTTCTTTCGATATTGGCTATCTGCGTTTATATTGTTTATAATATTATTATTATGGAAAAAAGACCTTGTGTAATCGAAGTGAATCAAGGGACTTATACCGTAAACCTATCAAAGCCGCAAATAAATCAAATTGTTGAAGGTGATTTATTAAAAGTTAATGCAAATTCAAATTTACGATTGATTATACCGGCGAAAGGTTTTTTTGTCTTAAATGAAATTACAACACTGAAACTTCTGAACTCTGATAATGATAATTACAAGGTTGAAATTCAAAATCCTGATTTTCGTTTTGTAAGTACTTCAAAAGAAACTAATGTGGAAATAAATCTCGGAGAACACAAAATTTTAACCGGCAATTCGGGATTTATCATAAAATCAATTTCAATTGATACACTGCAGCTGGATGTCTTTCAGGGAGCAGTAAAGATTTTTAATGAAAACAAAAAAATAATTGTTACTAAAAATTATGTTTCCAAACTTATCGGCGGGAATATCTTTATACCTCATCACAAAAAAGCATCAGAACAAATAATTAATTTAGCAAATACTCTTTCTGTTTCACCAAATGATGCAAATTCATTATTCCTCCTACTAATTCAGTCCGAGAAAAAAGATGTATTCACATTGTTTGAACTTTTCTTGCAAGCATCACCGCCGAATCGAGAAATGATTTTAGAAAAAATCCAAAATTATTACAGAATTCCAATTGAAATTTCAAAAACGGAGCTTCTGCTTCACAAATCTGATGCACTTGATAAGTATTGGGACTTTATTTTCAATTCGTATTCAATAGGTAAATAACTATTCCTCTTTTATCATTGTCCATAGCATTGCTGATATTCCTAAAGTCACTGTACTTATTATAAAAATCAAGCTTTTATCAGAAGCTGCATTAACTGCCTGCCCAACACCAAAACTTGCAACCATCTGAGGCAGTACAACCGACAGATTAAATAATCCCATAAACAAGCCCATTCTGCGTTGATCTATTTGTTGCGACATTATTGCAAACGGGAGACTGATTGTTGATGACCAGCCAATTCCAAGAATTGCCATGATTACATAAATAACATAGGCTGAATAACCGAGGAACAACAATAATGCGTAACCAACTGCCATACTTGCAATACAAATGAAATGAGTTTTTACTCTGCCAATTTTCCTGCTAATAGGTTCAAGCACCAAAGCAGGAAGAATTGCGGCAACTAAATTAAAAATCAAAAAACTTATTGTAACAATTCTACCCATCTGAAATTTAACTTGATTTGAAATCTCAGCATTCTGATCAAGCCCGAAAACTTTGAACTGAACATAAGCAAACATGTAAACAAACATCGTCTGAATTCCGATCCAAGTGAATGAGTGTGCTGCAAGTATTTTCTTAAATGAAATAATTCCCTTTTCCGATTTATCCTTTCCATCTGTTTTAATTAATAGTGATTTGAGAATAAAAATGATAGTCAGCGCGAAACAAATTATTTCTGCATAATAGGAATCGAAATGAATATTCGATAATTTTATGATAATAGCATAAACCGCATAAATTAGAAACCCCCACAATGGTTGAATCAAATCAAGAATTTCAAAAAAAGATGTCTTTACTTTTTCGTGTGAATTATCATCGGTACTTTTCTTCAACTCTTTTGGTTCTTCGATAAAAAAAGCAGGAATTAACGAGAGAACTAAAACAAGGAAAACACCTGTGTAAATCAAAACATAATTATCCCAAACAGCCCCGATTACATAAGCCAAAACACCAAATGTACCTGAGACGCTCTGCATCCAAGTATATCCTTTGGTTCTTTCTAAACCTTCGGGAGTAACATCAGCAATTATCGATCGAGTTGGATTGAAACTAATATTAATTGCAAGATCTAATGTTAGTGCAACAGCAATAGCGACACCCAAAATTCCATCAAATCCAAGTGAAGAAGAAATAACATCTATGTTTGGAAGAGCAAGCAGCATTATCGCAGCAAGAAAACCTCCAATTAATATAAATGGTCTTCTTCTTCCGTTCCACATCCAAACATTATCGCTTATAACACCAATTATCACCTGCCCTAAAATCCCGGCAATTGGACCAGCAGCCCAAACTAACCCTACTTCATCGATTTTAAGATTGTATTTAGTGCTGAGAATCCAACTCAAAGCTGAAATCTGAATTGAAAGCGCAAAACCCATTGCAGTTGCGGGTAAGCTAAGAATTGTATAGAAAGTACTCGATAGTTTTTTCTGCATTGCTAACATTTTTTCTCCATCAATTTTTTTTCACATCTTAAATTATTGAAATTCGTTTGTATAAAAAAATCTTGCCAAACTAAAATTGAATTTTTACTGAGCAGACAAAATTTCTTCCGGCTGCTGCTATTCCGGAACTATAGGTTTTATAACGCTGATCTGTAATATTTTCAAGTCCGGCACCTATCGAAAATTTTTCTGATAATGTATAGTTTGCTTTAAGATTAACTGTGTACCATGCCGGCGAATAAGGATTCCCATTTTTATCAATTGCATAAATCTCCGTTTTTGCTTTTTCCTCTTCAGGCATTTCAGAATATTTTTTACCACCACTGTAATGAGCATAAAGTTGAATAGAAATTTTGTTGTGCGTATATGAAATTTTCGATAAACCAAAAATTGGTGGGGCATGTCTTGATGGACTAATTGATCCTTTATCAAGCTCTTCTGTTCCCCTTTGATAATTTAAATCGGTTGTAAATCCAAACCCGTATGGAAACTTTAATTCTAATCCAGCCTGAACGCCATAAACATTTGCTTTGGCTGCATTTTGAATTGCCTGTATTCTGCTTAATTCGCCGTCATACATAATGCTGTCCAATCCATTTAATTGAAAATCTCTCCGTATTAATGCATCCTTCAAAATTGTATAAAAAAACGTAATATCAATCTTCAAAGTATTACCAAAATATTTTGCAACGCTGAAATCAAAATTGTAAGCCGTCTCAGCTTCCAATTTGGGATTAGGTACCACTATTATTCCCGGAGCTGAGTCAAAAATTTTTCCGATATCATCAACATTCGGTGAACGGAAAGCAGTTGATAAATTCGAACTTATTATCAAATCAGGTTCAGCTTTATAAATCAGCCCGATGCTTCCTGTTATTGAATGATTAAATATTTCTGCTTTCGTAAAAGGGAATTTATAAAAAGTTGTATCGAATTCGGATGACAACATAAAATAATTTAGTCGAACTCCAAAATTCATTTTTAACTTATCAGAAGTGTTAAATTGATCAGACAAATAAAAAGCATAAGAACCCCATTTTGATTTAGGATATCGACTCGGTCCAACATTTTTTGCGTTTGTAGAAATATCTTTATCAATTCCTATTGATTTTACATTATTATAAACAAGTTCGGCGCCATAAAATAATTTATTATTAAAATTAATTTGTTTCATAAAATCAAAATTGAGTGAATAAGCATCCACATTTTCAATGCGGGTTTCTCGATTCACTGAATTAATATTTCGGCTGATTCGGCTTTCTTCAAATTTCTGCCATGCAGTTCGAAGAACCATTTCATCAAATATATTATTTCCGTTCAAGTAATTAACTGTAAGGCTATTCATCATCCATTTTTGCGGACCGTAATTCCACTCACCGTATCTTGGCAAACCATTTTTATATCGAATATGCCTGTCATATCTTGAATAGCTTGAGGTCTCAGAAAGATGAAATCCGTATATGATTTCTAAATTTCTGTTCGGTGCAAACAATATTTTTTCCATCAAATTAATTTGTGAATACCCTGATGGTTTTTGAATCAGCGGATCATCATTAATAACGACAATATCGGCACCGTTTTTTCGCTTTACAAAAAAGGGACGGAGATAATCTTTCGGACCGTGGCTTCCCATTTTCAAATCGCCGAAATTGAATGATGAGAAGCTGGTGACAAATGAAATATTTTTCCAGCCAACATTAATATCAAGATGACCTGTGTTTTCATAATTAGCTGATGAATATCTGTAATCTGCTTTTCCATTCACAACCACATCATCAGTCAATGAAAGTTGTGGTTGAAGTGTTTCGAAACTCAAAATGCCTCCAATCGCATCACTTCCATAAATTACAGAATTCGAACCAAAAAGAACTTCGGTATTATTTATTGAAAAAGGGTCAATCGAAATTATGTTTTGCAAATTACCCGAACGAAAAATTGCGTTGTTCATTCTGATACCGTCAACAACATAGAGAAGCCTGTTGGTTGCAAACCCGCGAATCATCGGACTCCCGCCGCCCTGCTGACTTTTTTGAATAAATACTTTCCCTGATAGATTTAATAAATCAGCAGTGGTTTGTGGATTTTGAATTGCAACCTCTTTTGCAGTGATTGTAATTATTTTTTCAGAGACCTGATCAATATCCTGCTTCCATCGGGTTGCAGAGATTACCACTTCGTTCAAGCGAAGATTTTCAATTTCCAGATTCACTACAAAGTTCAGTTTATCAATTTCATCATAGCTTAATATTTTTGATGCAAATCCAAGCAAACTGAATTTTATTTTTTTCGATCCTTCAAAATCTTTTATTTCAGCTTTGCCTTCTTTATTTGTTGAAGCAAAAGCTTTTGGATTATCACTTACGATCGTAACAAGTTCAAGCGGCTCATTATTTTCTATATTTCTTACAACTATCGTTTGAGATTTTACGATAAATGAAAATCCAAACAACAGTAAAGAAACCAAAATTTTATTCATTGTTTTCCTTTAAAATTTTTTTGATTTAATTAGTGTTTTCTATTGAGACTTACTAAAGCAGGCAGTCCTTTGGAGGAGTATATATTTTTGATTTAAGATCAGATGATTTTATTTGCAGATAAAATGGATTCATTTTCGTCAGATTAAATGGTGGATTATCAAAGGAAACATTTTTGCTAAAATAGAGCGTTTTATAAAAGTCATTTAATTTGGTTTCTTTTTCTCTGCTGATCGGATCACTTTTCAATGAATTTGTAATTAATGCACTTAAAATTTTATTCAGACTTGTTTCTTCAGCATCCTGAATGCAGAAAAAACAAATTGAGTCAGCGGAACTTGTTATGCTTATTACATCATACATTTTTGAATTATATTCAAATTCATTAATGTGTTCAAACCTAAGTTTTTTATCAACCTCATTTTTATGAAATTTTAGTATTACCATTAATTTCTCATTCAATTCATTCTGGACTGTCATTTCAAATTCATTCCTAATGGATATTTTTCTATATTGAATCCACGAATAAGTTACAAGAAATGGCATAGTCAAAACAACAAGTAATATAAAACTGCGAACTTTTTCTTTCATATATTTCCAATCATTAATTGAAATATAATTTGCCGGCAAAATACTTCCAAAAAACAGTAGCGGTAATTTCCACGCAGTCATATTTTGAAATGATTATTTTACTGCCTGTTTTCTTGCATTTAACCAATTGAACGAATAATTTTGCTGTTAATTTTTGAAAAGATGAAAGACAACAAATCACAAAAAAATATTACTGTCAATAGAAAAGCTGAGCACGATTATTTTGTCTCGCAAAGAATCGAAGCAGGAATCAGTTTGGTTGGAACGGAAGTCAAATCTTTAAGATTAGGGAAAGCTAATTTAACAGATGCTTATGCGATGATTATTGAAAATGAAGTTTGGCTGGTAAATGCACATATTAGTAAGTTCGATCAGGGAAGTTTTAATAATCATGAGCCATTGAGAAAAAGAAGGCTATTATTAAAACGAAGCGAAATAAGAAAGCTAAAATTCAAATTGCAAGAAAAAGGATTTACATTAATTCCTTTGCGATTTTACTTTAAAGAGAATAAAATAAAGGTTGAATTGGGGTTAGCTAAAGGCAAAAAACTTTATGATAAACGGGAAGCTATTGCCAAGAAAGATTTAAAGAGAGATTTAGAAAGAAAATTAAATTAAAATTTGGAGTTAGTGTTTAAATGAAAAATATTTTCCCGCCGATTAATGAACAGATGGATTTAATAAAAAGAGGAACTATTGAGATAATTCCTGAAGATGATTTATTACGAAAACTTGAAAAATCTTTCAAAGAAATCAAACCGTTAAATATCAAATTGGGTTGCGATCCAACCCGCCCTGATTTGCATTTAGGACATTCAGTTGTACTTCGAAAGCTCTCTCAATTTCAAACTCTTGGACATAAAGCAATTTTAATTATCGGTGATTTCACATCATTGATTGGAGATCCTTCGGGCAGGAATACAACACGCCCTCCTCTTTCTCCAGAAGAAATTGCCGAAAATGCAAAATCATATTTTGAACAAGCAAGTAAAATATTAAACCGAGAAACATTAAAGATTGTATATAATTCTGATTGGCTTGGTAAAATGAGTTTTGCTGATGTTATTAAACTCTCATCAAAATACACAGTTGCAAGAATGCTCGAACGGGACGATTTCACAAAGCGTTTCAAGGAAGGTATTCCGATATCAATGCATGAAATTCTCTACCCTCTTGCTCAAGCTATGGATTCTGTCGCTATAAAAAGTGATGTGGAATTAGGCGGCACAGATCAAAAATTTAATTTGCTTGTTGGCAGAGACATTCAACGTGAACATGGAATTGATCCGCAGGTAATTTTAACGATGCCACTGCTTGTCGGTACGGATGGAATTGAAAAAATGAGCAAGTCATATAATAATTATATTGGCATTGATGATTCACCGAAGGACATGTTCGGAAAAACTTTATCGATACCAGATAATATAATTTTTAATTATTTTGAACTTGCCACAGATATTTCAAAAAATGAACTTGATGAAATAAAAACATTTCTTTCCAATAAAGAAAACAACCCGAGAGATATTAAACGAAAACTTGCAAAGAAATTTGTTGAGATGTACCATAACAAAGATGCAGCGATAAATGCTGAAGAAGAGTTTGACAGAATATTTATTCAAAAAGGTTTGCCTGATGAAATCCCCGAACTTAAGTTCGATATTGAGTTAATGCCAATTTTGGAATTGATAGTGAAAGTTGGATTTGCACCTTCAAACAATGAAGCAAGAAGATTGGTGAAGCAGGGAGGCGTTTCAGTTGATGGAGAAAAAGTAACAGACTTAAATTTTATCGTATATTTTGATAAAGAGAAAATATTAAAAGTTGGAAAAAGAAACTTTATTAAATTAACAACATAAAAGGAGGTACTAAATTGTACATACCAACCAAAGTATTTTTCACCAAGGGTGTTGGCAGGGAAAAAGAATATTTAGCATCTTTTGAAGCAGCACTTCGCGATGCTAAAATTCAAATTTTTAATCTTGTGAGCGTTAGCAGCATATTCCCACCCAACTGCAAAAGAATTACCGTTTCTGAAGGACTTAAATTTTTAAAGCCCGGACAGATTGTACATGCAGTGATTGCGAGAAATGCAACCAATGAGCCCAACAGACTCATTGCTTCTTCAATTGGAGTTGCTATTCCATCTGATAAGAAAATGTACGGTTATTTATCGGAACATCATCCCTTTGGGCAGACAGCCCAATTTGCCGGTGATTATGCTGAAGATTTAGCGGCTTCAATGCTTGCTACAACTTTAGGGATTGGATTTGATACGGAAAAAGCATGGAATGAAAAAGAACAAGTTTTCAAAATGTCAGGTAAAATCGTAAGAACATTTAATAACACTCAATCTGCTGAAGGGCATAAAGATGGTCTCTGGACAACTGTTGTCTCTGCAGCAATATTGATCCCCTAATTATTTTCCCGGACAATCTTTATTTGTCCGGGAGTTATTCATTTTGCAAATATAAGCAGTAAAATTATTTTAGCAGTTCAGATTCAATTTTTATCAATATTTCTTTGCTTTCAGGTTCAACACCACTCCTGAATCGGGCTACAATTTCTCCTGTTTTTGAAATAATAAATTTTTCAAAGTTCCATTTAATATCACCCTGTTCTGTATTTGAATTGTTAATCAATCTTTCATACAATGGTAATTTATTTTTACCGAGCACTTTTATTTTGTCAAAAAGTTTAAACTTGACACTAAAAGTTGCAGTGCAAAATTCCTGAATTTCCTTGTTGGTACCTGGTTCCTGAGCTCCAAAGTCATTGCACGGAAATGCCAGAATCTCAAAACCTTTTGATTTGTATTTTTCGTAAATACTTTCAAGTCCAGTGTATTGTTTTGTGTATCCGCACTTACTTGCAACATTCACAATCATTAATACTTTCCCTTTATAATCTGAAAGTTTAACTTCCCTGCCATTCATATCAAGAACAGTTAAATCATGTATGTTATTCATATTTTTATTTCCCTTATTATTATTTCCAAACGATATTTGTATTGCTACAAGCATAATCAAAAAAAATCTTACCATATTATTTCCTTTTTATTATAATAACACAAACACAAAAATTTTAGTTCATAATTGATTATCTGAAGTTATTAATAACATTAAAATATATTTTGAAGACAAACTGTTTTTACAAATCTTTTATTTTGCATAAAAAAAATCCCGCCTGAGCGGGATAACTCTTAACTAAATAATTAATTTAACTAATCAGCCATCAATGCTGCAATTCCGGCAGTATTCACTATATCATCAACACTGCAGCCACGACTTAAATCGAACAAAGGTTTTTTCAATCCTTGCACAACGGGACCAACGGCTTCCATTTTACCAAAGCGTTGAGCAATTTTATAACCAATATTCCCTGCGTTCAAATCAGGAAATACCAAAACATTAGCTCTGCCGGCAACTTCACTTTTTGGTGCTTTTTTCTTTCCGATTGAATCAATGACAGCAGCATCGAACTGCAATTCACCATCAACTTTAAGATTTGGTTTTCTTTTCTTTACAATATTTGTCGCTTCAATAACTTTATCAATTAATTCGTGTTTTGCACTTCCAACAGTCGAAAAAGAAAGCATAGCGACATAAGGTTCTTCGCCTGTAAGTTTATAATGATTTTCAGCAGTTGAAATTGCAATATCGGCAAGTTGCTGTGCATCAGGATTTGGAACAACTGCACAATCAGCAAAACTATAAGTCTTTTCCGGATAAATCATTAAGAAAAAG
>PFVB01000187.1 GCA_002790395.1 Ignavibacteriales bacterium CG_4_9_14_3_um_filter_34_10
AATTATTCCATAAAGACAGAATTGATTTCGCATCTGCTTTGAAAAATGAAAACAGAATTAGTGTAATTGCAGAGATAAAAAAAGCAAGTCCATCAAAAGGAATTCTGAAAGAAGATTTCAATCATGTTTCATTTGCCGAGATTTATATGTCAGGAAAGGCTGATGCGATTTCTGTTTTGACAGATCAACAATTTTTCAAAGGGAATATTTCTTTCTTAAAAGATATTGCTGAGATTAAAACAGTTCCGTTGCTTCGTAAAGACTTTATCATTGATGAATTTCAAGTATTGGAAGCAAAAGCAAATGGCGCAGATGCAATTTTATTAATTGCCGAAATACTTGCAGCCACACAAATTACCGATTTAACTGCTGTTGCAATTGAAAACAAGCTTGATGTGTTGCTGGAGATTCACTCCGAAAAACAATTAGATAAAATTGATTTCACAAAAAATAAAATTATTGGAATAAATAATCGTAATCTTGAAACATTCAATGTCGATATAAATAACACTGCAAATATTCTCCATGCCTTGCCGGCAGAATGTGTGATTGTATCGGAAAGCGGGATAGATAAAAAATCTGATGTAGTATTTTTAAAATCTCTTGGGATTGATGCTGTTTTAGTCGGCGAGCATTTTATGGTTTCACCAAATATTGATTTTGCAGTAAAAGAGTTTTGTGAATGGTGCAAAGATGAAAATTAAAATTTGCGGGATAACTAATCTTGAAGACGCAATTGTTTGTGTAGAAAGCGGTGTGGATATGATTGGTTTTGTTTTTTATAAAAACAGCAGGAGGTTTGTCGACTATGAAACTGCCGGTGATATAATTTCTGGTCTCCCAAAAAACATTATAAAAGTTGGAGTATTCGTTGATGAAAGTGTTTCATTAGTTAATTCGCTTTCTTCGAAGATTGGATTGAATGTTGTCCAGTTGCATGGAAATGAATCTCCTCAGTATGTTTCACAAGTTGAATTGCCCGTAATAAAAGCATTTCGAGTAAACGATTATTTTGATTGGAATATTCTTTGTCAGTATTCCAATTGCGAATTTCTGATTGATTCATTTTCTCAAAAAGGAATTGGGGGAACCGGGGAAACGTTTTCATGGAATTTAATTCCGGATAAATATAAACACTCAATAATTCTTTCCGGCGGAATTTCAATCGGGCATTTAGAAAAAATTTATTATGAGATTCACCCTGTAGCTATTGATGTTTCATCGTCATTGGAAATTTATCCAGGGAAAAAAGATCACACTAAAGTTAGAAATATTTTAAAAGCACTAAATAATCTGCGGAGAAAAGAATGCTAATAATTATGAGGTTAGATTCATCAAGAATTGATATAGACAGAGTAAAGACCAAGGTTAAAGAATTGAATTGTACTCCGCATGAAATACCCGGCAGCTCAAAACTTGCAATAGGAATTACAGGAATGATGCAATTCCTAAAAGAGGAAGATTTCCAAATGCTTCCTTCTGTTAGTGAAGTTCTTCGGGTTACAAAAAAATTTAAGCTCGTAAGTCGTGAAATGAAAAGCGATGATACAGTTATAAAATTTGATGATTCATCAATCGGAGGAAATGTATTACAAATTATCGCTGGTCCTTGTTCTGTAGAAAGTTATGATCAAACGTTTGAAATTGCACATGAACTTAAGGAAATGGGAATCCAGTTTTTTCGCGCCGGTGCATATAAACCTCGTTCAAGTCCATATAGCTTTCAGGGACTAAAAGAAAAAGGATTGGAAATACTGGCAGATATTAAATCACAGTTGGGACTGAAAATTGTGACTGAAGCAATGAATTCAAATTCGTTAAATTCAATTTTGGAGGTAGCTGATATAATTCAAATTGGTGCACGTAATATGCAGAATTATTCTTTGCTCGAAGAGGTAGGAGCCTCGATGAAACCAATATTTTTAAAACGTGGAATGTCCGCAACTGTTGAAGACTTATTACTCTCAGCAGAATACATTGCGTCACAAAATAATTTCAATATAATTCTATGTGAAAGAGGAATCAGAACTTTTGAGACATCGACAAGAAACACATTGGATTTAAACTCAGTCCCAGTTATTAAACAGTGGTCTCATCTTCCTGTTTTTGTTGATCCATCTCATGGTGTTGGAATTTGGGATAAAGTTTCACCAATGGCACTTGCTGCTATTGCTTCCGGTGCAGACGGTTTGATGATAGAAGTACATAATCATCCCGCCAAGGCTTTATCTGACGGATATCAATCTTTGACTCCAAAAAGATTTAATAAATTATTAAAAAAAATAACTCTACTATCCTCAATTGTAGACAGGGAATTTTTATATGAAAAATAACAATAACTATTTTCCAGATGCAAGTGGAAAGTATGGAATTTACGGCGGTAAATATGTTCCGGAAACATTAATTGCAGCACTTGATGAATTAGAAAAACTTTACTTTGCAATCAAAACAGAAAAAAGCTTTTTAAGTGAATTGGAATCACTTCAAAAAGAATATAATGGAAGACCAACTCCGTTGACATTTGCAAAACGACTTACGGATTATTTCAGCAAAGCAAAAATCTATTTGAAGCGAGAAGACCTTTGCCATACAGGTGCACATAAATTAAATAACGCATTGGGACAAATATTACTTGCAAAGAAATTAGGCAAGAACCGCATCATTGCTGAAACAGGCGCAGGTCAACATGGAGTTGCAACAGCAACTGTTTGTGCAAAGTTTGGATTACAATGCGTTGTTTATATGGGTGAAGTGGACATAGAAAGACAAAAGTTAAATGTATTCCGGATGAAAATGCTTGGTGCTGAAGTTATTCCAGTTTCATCGGGCAGTAAAACTTTGAAAGACGCAACGAATGAAGCCATTCGTGATTGGGTTACAAATGTTGCAGATACACATTACATCATCGGCTCTGTTGTTGGTCCTCATCCATATCCAATGATTGTGCGGGATTTTCAATCTGTGATTGGAATTGAAACAAAAGAACAAATCTTAGACATGGAAAATCGTTTGCCTCATTACATTGTTGCCTGTGTCGGAGGAGGTTCAAATGCAATGGGAATTTTTTCTTCATTCCTTGAAAATGAAAATGTAAATTTAATCGGAGTAGAAGCCGCAGGCTACGGACTTGATACCGATAAACATTGCGCAACATTAACTCTTGGCGAACCCGGAATTTTTCAGGGAATGAAAACTTACTTATTACAAAACAAGGATGGTCAAATTTCAGAAGTTCATTCAATCTCTGCCGGGCTCGATTATCCGGGTGTTGGACCCGAACATAGTTTACTGAAAGATATTGCGCGAGTAAAATATGAATCAATTACAGATAATGAGGCACTTGATGCAACTTTGTTTTTATCAAAACACGAAGGGATTCTTCCGGCATTAGAAAGTGCACATGCTGTTGCATATTTGCATAAACTGATGCCAACAACAAACAAAGATGAAATTGTTATTGTAAATATTAGCGGTCGTGGTGACAAGGACTTAAATACAATTATAAATCAAATTGGTGATAAAATTTTATGAGAAACATCAGAGATTATATTCAATCAATAAATAATAACGGAAAAAAAGTATTATCAATTTTTTTAACTGCCGGATTTCCCACAAAAGAAATTTTTCTGGACACAGCAAAATCGGTTTTAGATAACGGTGCTGACATGCTTGAAATTGGCATTCCATTTTCAGATCCTTTGGCTGACGGGAAAGTGATTCAGGCTTCATCCCAGATTGCACTTGAGCAAGGAATCAACCTTGACGATGTTTTTGAATTGTGTAATGAATTAAAAAATCATTCTGACAAGCCATTAATCTTGATGGGCTATGCTAATCCAATTTTGAAATATGACACAAAGAATTTTTGTAAGCAGGCAATCAGTTCTGGCATTTCGGGATTAATTATTCCTGATATTCCATTGGAAGAATATGATTCTTTTTTTACAGACGAGTTTCTGCCACTTCAGAAAATTTTATTAACTACTCCAACCTCATTAGATGAAAGGATAAAAAAGATTGATGAATTAAGCGAAGGATTTGTTTATTGCGTAAGCGTTACGGGAACAACAGGAGTTAAAAACACATTTGACGAAAATGTTATTGATAATCTCAAACGGACTTATTCGCTTGTTTCAAAAAATAAGATGCTAATCGGATTTGGAATATCAAAGCCTGAAGACGTAAAAACATTTTCTCCTTACTGCGATGGAGTGATAGTTGGAAGTGCGGTGATAAAAATAATCAATGAATCAAATACTTTTAATAGTATTGCAGGTTTTATAAAATCTTTATCGGTGGCGACAATCCAGTAAGAATTTGTTGCTAATAAAAACAGCAAAAAGCAATTTCTTTTGAATGCATATATTTGAATTATGAATAAATTAAATATTGACAAACATACCTCAAAGAATTTTCAGTTGGGAAATATTATTACTATTTCTTTCGCTCATTTAGTCAATGATGTTTATTCTTCATTTTTATCTCCGTTGCTTCCCCTACTGGTTAAAAAATATGGCATAACATTATCACTTGCCGGAATGTTAAATCTGTTCCAACAAATACCAGCACTTTTTCAACCATTTGTAGGAATACTTTCAGAAAAAATTCCTGCTCGGTTTCTTTTGATTTTTGCACCATCAATTACAGCCATTTCGATGAGTTTGCTGGGTACAGCCAATGATTACGGGGCTCTAATCATTATTGTAATATTTGCCGGTGTCGGTTCAACTCTGTTTCATGTTCCCGGCTCAGTAATGGTAAAAAGAATTTCGGGAGAGAGAATCGGAAAGGGAATGAGTTTTTTTATGCTTGGCGGAGAGCTTGCAAGAAGTCTCGGACCTATGTTAGTCCTTGGTGCTGTGGAGTTTTGGAGTTTGGAAGAAACTTACAAACTGATTCCAATTGGGTTGACCGCAACAGTTTTGCTTTTCTTCCGTTTCAGAAAAATCAGAATAACTGAGGAGTTAAGAAAATCGAAAGAAAGTATTTCTTATTTTGGAGTAATAAAAAAACACTCTGGTTTGTTTGTTCAGATTGCAGGAATATTTTTTTTCTCGGCAATTATGCGCGGGGCTTTATCTGCATTTCTGCCTGTTTATCTTGTCGAAAAAGGAAACAGTCTTTGGTTTGGCGGAATTGCATTGTCTGTATTTCAACTATCAGGTGCAGTTGGAACTTTTCTTTCGGGCACAATTTCAGATAAGATAGGACGAAGAAATGTTTTGTTTTTAATCTTGGCAATAAGCCCGGTCTTAATGTTTGTTTTTGTTTTTTCTTCGGGCATACTTTCTTTTGCATTACTTGTTTTGATGGGATTATCAATGTTTGGAATTACTCCCGTTATGCTGGCTTTAATTAATGAAATCGACTCGTATCATATATCGTTTATTAATGGCGTATTTATGACAATAAATTTTCTTTCCGGAAGTTTCGGAATTTTAATTGTAGGCTTTTTGGGTGATTTATTTTCACTTACAAATGCATTTACAATTTCACCACTAATAGGAATATTAGCTTTGCCTTTTATTTTTATGATAAAAGAAAATTCAAAAAGGAAATAAAACGTGAACAAATTTAAGTCTTTCATCAACACAACTTTTTTAGGAGGACTCTTAATTCTTCTTCCTCTTATTATTTTAATTATTGTGTTCAATGGATTTTACGGATTCATCGCTCAAAACATCAGACCATTCACACAAATTCTGATTGAAACAGCAAGGCTGAGCGAATTCCTTGCTTCACTGCTATCTGTTTTTTTTATATTGGGATTAAGTTTTCTGACCGGATTAATAGTCAAAACCCGATTTGGGAATATCGCATACAACATAGTTGAGGAAAATATTCTGAAAAGGATTCCCGGCTTCAGAATAATTAAAGGAACTGTTGCTCAAATATTCGGAGCCGAGAAAAATTTGTTTCTGGGAGTCGCACTTGTCAGAATTTTTGGCAACGAAACTTTGATGACTGCATTTATAACTGAAACTCACAGTGACGGAAGTTTTACGGTATTTGTTCCTTCCGGACCCGCACCGACAGCCGGATTTATTTATCATCTAAAAGCTGAGTATGTTCATCCTGTTAATTACTCTATTGAACTATCAATGAAAACGATAATTAGTCTTGGTGCAGGAAGCGATGATATATACAATGAATATAAAAAAACATTAGCTAAGTGAACTTTTAATTTATCCGATCTGTTTTCAATTTATGAAGTTTATTTTATCAAATATCGTTTCATCAATCATTTCCTTAAAGAATAACAGCAGCTATTTTTCAAGCTGTATATGTTAGTTTTCACTTCTCTTTTTTAATTTAGCTTAAATATTTTTTTAACATTCACAGAGATTTTTATGAGTCTTAATCATAACTTGTTTGCACAGGAATTGCTGCACAACAGAAATAACCATCCGGTAAAGTTGCCGGTAAAATCAGTAACACACATTCTGATCAAAGATTTGCTGCAATTATTGTTTCCGCATTTCAGTGAACAAACATATTTCAACGAAGAAGAAATTGCCAGCAAAATAAACCTGTTAAAAAGAAATCTGAAGACAATACTTTTATCGTTGAACAATGGCATTGAATCCAGATTCGAAAAAATTGCCGATGATTTTTTTTGCCAACTGCCGAACATTCATAAAAATTTATGGATTGATGCAAAGGCAATTCACGAAGGTGATCCCGCTTCTGAAAGTATTGACGAAGTGATTCTCGCTTATCCGGGATTTTTAGCAATTGCAATTTACAGACTTGCACATGAACTTTATTTGCTTGATGTTACTATACTTCCGAGAATTTTTACTGAGTATGCACACCAAATTACCGGAATTGATATTCATCCCGGAGCGAAAATCGGAAAATCATTTTTTATTGATCACGGAACAGGAATAGTTATCGGCGAAACCTCCGTTATCGGAAACAATGTAAAAATTTATCAGGGTGTTACTTTGGGTGCTTTAAGTGTTGATAAAAAATTTGCAACTATAAAACGTCATCCGACAATTGAAGACAATGTTATAATCTATTCGAACTCAGTTATTTTAGGTGGCGAAACGATTATTGGAGAAAATTCAATAATTGGTGGCAACACATGGATTACAAAGAGCATTCCACCCGACTCTGTGGTTTATAATAAAAATGAAATTATATTGAAAAACGAAAAACAATCATCAGAATTTTTTGATTTTGTAATTTAAGAAAGGAATAAAAACATGATCGCACAAAATATATTAAAAACTATTGGCAGAACGCCGCATATCAGAATTAACAGACTGTTTGACAGCAAATATAATGTGTTTGTTAAATTGGAAAAAACCAATCCCGGCGGAAGTATAAAAGACAGAATTGCTCTTGCAATGATTGAAGATGCCGAGCAGAAAGGCTTGTTAAAATCAAACAGCGTAATAATCGAACCGACATCAGGGAATACAGGTGTAGGCTTGGCATTGGTTTGTGCAGTCAAAGGCTACAAATTAATTCTCGTAATGCCGGAATCAATGTCTGTGGAGAGAAGAAAGTTAATGTCGGCTTACGGTGCTTCATTTGAACTTACACCAAAGGAATTGGGAATGAAAGGTGCAATTCAGAAAGCAAATGAACTGCTGAATTCAATTCCAAATTCATGGATGCCGCAGCAGTTTGAAAATCCTGCAAATATTGAAATTCATAAGCAAACAACTGCTTTGGAAATTATTGAAGATTTCCCAAATGGGATTGATTATTTGATAACTGGAGTTGGAACCGGCGGACATATAACAGGAGTTGCAGAAATACTAAAACAAAAATTCCCACATGTTAAAGTGTTTGCAGTTGAACCTTCTGAATCACCTGTAATTAGCGGTGGACAGCCGGGTCCGCACGGAATACAGGGAATTGGTGCGGGATTTATTCCATCCAATTTACACAGAGAAATTCTTGACGGAGTAATTCAGGTAGATAAAGAAGAAGCATTTGCATTTACCAAAATTGCGGCAACAAAAGAAGGAATATTATGCGGAATTTCTTCAGGTGCTACATTAGCAGCAATTAATAAAAAATTGACTGAGATTCCTGAAGGAAGCATTGTTCTTGGATTCAGTTATGATACAGGTGAAAGGTATTTATCAATCGAAAACTTATTTTGAAAAAATCCATTAAAATAATTGACTGTCATCCTGAGCCTACTTATCGGTATACAAGCGCAGGCAAAGGATGACAATTTTTATTTCTAATTCGTTTCTCTTTCCCAAAGAAAACAAAATTATAGCTTCAATTTTTACAATGTTAAAATCAAAGTTCGCAGGTTAAGCTGACCTTTTCTTCGCCTCTCATAACTTCGATTTGAATTTTATCCCCATGCTTAAAGGAAGAAAGACGATTCATATAATCATAAATATCATTTATATTTTTACCGTCAATAGAAATAATAACATCACCTTTCTTCATTCCGGCTTTTTGTGCGGGTTTACCATCAATCACCGCATCTGCACGAACACCTTTTACATCAGACGAAGCTACATCGGGCATAATTCCCAATGAGACTTTCATGCTTCTGCTTGCACTTTTTTGTTCTTTCGGTCCGGCTTCTTTATAAACAAGTGCCTGGTCACTATTGGCTACTTCCAAAATCATATCATAAGTTATATCTGCAACAAATTTTTCACCTTCATAATTTATCAAATTAGCATCATCTTTTGGTGTATGATAATCTTCATGAATTCCTGTAAATAAAAACATAACCGGAATATCTTTCGCATAAAACGATGCATGATCTGAAGGACCATAACCCTGCGAATCAAATTTCACATTCAAGCCTGATTTATCAGTATGATTTTTAATTAAACTTTCCAATCCTTCTGCTGTACCTGTTCCGCCTATTGTTAAATTTTTTGTTTCAGGATTGAGTCTTCCAACCATATCTAAATTAAACATAAATTTTACTTTCTTTAAATCAACAAGCGGATTATTGGTGAAATACTTGGAGCCGATTAATCCCATTTCTTCTGCAGTAAAAGCAAGATAAATAACACTTCGTTTTAATTGATTTCTATTTGCTGCTAATTTTTCAAAAACTTCCAATATGGCTGCAGAGCCGGAAGCATTATCATCTGCACCATTATGAATGGCAACTGTATCCGGTGCTCTTGATCCTGAATTTTTTCCACCATAACCCAAATGATCATAGTGAGCACCTAAAATAATATATTCATTTTTCAAAACCGGATCCGAACCTTCAATCATTGCAACTACGTTTTTCGTGGTCGCACTTATTCTTTCTAAATCAACAACAACGTCAATTTCACTTTCAATCTCAAAACTTCGGGGTCCATTGCTTTCTTTGATTGCCGTTTCCAAATCTTCAACCGGGAATTCATATTTTTCAAGCAGTTTGTTTATTAAACTCCTTTTTACATTTATTACGGGAATGCCTACTGATGCTTCCCTGTTTGCAAAAGACAAACTCATTAAATTGTCTTCAAGATCAAAATTCTTTCCGTTAACAAAGATGATACCCAACGCACCTTTGTCACGTGCAGTTAAAACCTTTTTCCTGATTGATTTGTAATTCTCAAACGCTTCATTATTGTCATTTGAAGGCGCATCCCGAAACATGATAACCCATTTTCCGTTTACATCAATTTCAGCAAAGTCATTCCATTTCAAATTATCTTCATTGATAGCAAAACCATATCCGGCAAAAACAGCTTTCGCTTTTAATGATTTTGATTCTGAAATTGCAAGAGGAATAAAGTCTTCATTAAGTTTTCCGTAAGTCTCATCAAACGAAAATTTATTTTTATCTCCGGTTTTAATATCAATAACAATATCGAAATTTTGGAAATAATCATCACCTAATGGCTTAACTCCAAGCTTGTTTATTTCGGCTTTCAAATAATTTGCGGCTTTTTCAATTCCTTTTGTGCCGGGCTTTCTTCCTTCAAGTTCATCAGAGGCTAAATAATTAATATGTGATTTCAGTTCTTCAACTGTTATCTCAGGATTTTCATTGCTTTGTGCAAATGAATTAATCACAAGCAATAAAAGAATTACGAATATTTTTAATGTTTTCATTTTATCCCCAATTATGTTTTTTAACTAAATTTTTAAATCAAACCTTTATTGTTAAAGCAAAAATAATCCCGCAATATTATATGCAACAAAAGAAATCAACCATGCAACTGACATGGTATAAACAGCATAAAACGCTGTCCATTTCCATGAGCCTGCTTCCCGATGAAAAACAATACTTGCAGCAAAACAAGGGATATAAAGCAAAATAAATACAAGAAAAGAAATTGCAACGGCTTTATTATATTTATCAGAAGCAAGTAACTTTTCACGCAGTGCATCTGTATTGCCCGAGTCCGATCCAAGAGAATATAATGTTCCCATGGTTGAAACGATTATTTCTTTTGCTGCTATTCCTGTAACAATTGACAATCCAAGTTTCCAATCAAACCCCAAAGGACGAACAATTGGTTCAATAAATTTTCCGGCAATACCAACTGCCGAATTTTCGAGCTGAAGTGAATTCTTCTTAGACTCAAGTTTGGTAATCTTTTGCAGCTTTTGTTCATCAGAAAGATTTACGTTCTGTTTTACATTTTCAATTTTAGTTATGTATAATTTCTCAACACTTTCACTCTTCGGAAAATTACTTGCAACCCAAATTAGGACTGAAACAAATAAAATAATTGTACCGGCTTTACGTAAATATTGTGAAGCTCGGAACCACATTTGAAACATCAAAGTTTTGAAAGTAGGCATTCTATATGGTGGAAGTTCCATAACAAACGGCTCGGAAATATCTTTAAATAATATTGATTTCATTAGCCGTGCAGAGATTAAAGCAATAACGACGCCGAGCAAATAAATTCCAAACAAAACATTTCCCGCAGAATTTTGATCAAAGAAAGTACCTGCCACTAAAACATAAACCGGAAATTTTGCACCGCAACTCATAAATGGAATTACAAGCAGTGTTGTAATTCTGTCGCTTTCACTTTTTAATGTTCTTGTGGCCATAAATGCAGGAACCGAACAGCCAAAACCGGTTATCATCGGAATGAAAGATTTTCCATGAAGTCCGAATTTGTGCATAACTTTATCAATTACAAAAGCAGCCCGCGCCATATATCCTGTGCCTTCAAGAAATGACAACGATAGAAACAAAATCATTATATTCGGCAAGAAAACCAAAACACCCCCGACACCGGCAATAACACCGTCAACAAGTATTGATCTGCCAATTCCTTCGGGAATTATTTGCACAATAAAATTTGAAAGCGCGGTAAATAAATTTTCAATCAGATTCATCGGCATTTCACCAAGCCGAAATGTAACTTGAAAAATCAGCCACATAAAAAGTGCAAAAATAGGTAACCCGGTAATTCGATTAATCAACAGGCTGTCAATTATTTCCGTAGTTGTCCGTTTTATTTTTGGCTTAAATTTTACGGTTTCTCTTATTGCCCCCCTAATGAAAGAATGCCTTTCTTCTTTCAACAGCATTTCGGGGTCAGTGTTTTGTTCAATTTTAACTCTGCGAATTGCTTCTTCAAGAATTTGATGAATTTTAATCCATATAGGTCTGCCATGAATCAAACCATAAATATCTTTATCATTTACAAGAAGTTTTATTGCAAGCCAGCGGGGAACGTATTTTGCAGAAAGCTCTTCGTCGGTTTTTAATATTTCAGAAATTCTTTCGATAAAATGTTCGGACAAATCCGAGAAGACCAATTTGTTGTGTTTGGTAACAATTTTATTTGTGTAAAGATCAACAACGTGATCCAACAATTCTTCAATGCCGGTTCCTTTTACTGCAGAAGTTGGAATTGTATGAATTCCTAAAAGATTTTCAAGATGCCCGATATCAATCTGAGTTTTTTTATCTTCAACTTCATCCATCATATTCAACGCAACTATCAAATTTGCCTGAATATCTATGAGTTGTGTGGTAAGGAAAAAATTTCTTTCAAGATTTGTAGAATCGACAACATTAATTACAACATCCGGCTTTTCTTCAACTATAAAATTTCTTGCTACTATTTCTTCAGGTGAATAGGTTGTAAGACTGTAAGTACCCGGCAAATCAATAATTTTAATTAAATAATCTCTATGAAAAGTTGATCCTTCAAAACGCTCAACAGTTACGCCAGCCCAATTACCAACGCGCTGATTTGCACCAACAAGTTTATTGAAAAGGGAGGTTTTTCCACAATTGGGATTTCCGGCAAGGGCGACCAAAATCTGCTTTGGTTTTTCTATCTTCGGTTTGGGTACAGTTTCATTATCAAGAAAATATGCTAAATTTTTTCCGTTTATTTTTTTCAATTTCCACCGGCTTTACTAAAATACTTTTTGCTTCATTAAGTCTCAAAGTTAAATTAAACCCGCTCATTTCAACTTCTATCGGATCTCCAAGCGGAGCAGTGCGAATCATTTTCAGCATTACTCCTTTTATTAATCCCATATCTAAAAGTCTATATCGAATCTCGCCGTCAGAATTCATTTTTACAACTTCAACCTTGTCGCCAATTTTTATTTGAGATAGAGGCAAAACCTGTTCCAAAAATGAGTTTACGAGGACTTTTTCGGCAAGTTTTCTGCCAATTACAACATTTTTCTCGTTTTTTTTTATATGAATTGGACCTTTTGATTCAATATTTTTAGTAATGAAAACTTCATCTTTTGGATATATTCCAAGCTCTTTCAAGTTTTCAATTGCACCATTTCCTGCAGCAACATCTTCAATCACAACTTTTTCATTATTACTACAATAAATTAATCTTGTTACCATAAACCTTGTTTTCTTTTACTCAAACTTAACCTTAATAGAATAGTTATTCAAATATTTATTCAAAATCATTTCCGAAAAGCCACACGGCCTTTTTCGTCTAAATCCAAAATTATCCTGTTCCCATCTTCATATTTGCCCATAAGCAATTCTGTTGAAAGGGGATTGATAATGAATTTCTGAATTGTTCTTTTCAGTGGTCTTGCACCAAAAGTAACGTCATAGCCGGCTTGCAATAAAAATTCTTTCACTCCTTCTTTCACTTCAAGCCTGATTCCCTTCTGTAAAAGTATATTCCCCAATTGATGAAGTTGCAAGTCAATTATCTTAACCAACTCATTCTTCAATAATGGTTTGAAAAGAATAATCTCATCAATTCTATTGAGAAACTCAGGACGAATTGTATTCTTCAATAATTCAGATAATTTCACACGCAGCTCGCCAAGAA
>PFVB01000181.1 GCA_002790395.1 Ignavibacteriales bacterium CG_4_9_14_3_um_filter_34_10
AAAACTTGCCAAAAATCCTGATGAGGATTTCAATAAAATATTAAAGGAAGCCGAGAAAGAATCAAAAATTTCTCAGGAAAATTTAGTAACGATTTTATCCAATAAAATTCAGGCTCAAGGCAAGAGGCTAAGCCGCTACTTCGGCTCAATAAGAGATGAAGATGCAGATATAATTTCACGACTTGAGACACAAGAAAAAGATGCCATCACCCGTGCGATTGAAATTATCAGCAATCGTATCAATCAATACGGTGTTTCCGAGCCTAATATTCAGCAGATTGGTTCAAGAAGAATCGTTGTTGAATTGCCTGGTGTTGCAAAGGAAGAAGAAGCAAAAAAACTTTTGCAAGGCAGTGCTCTTCTCGAATTCAGATTAGTTAAAGAGGCTGACTTTACAGTGCCTGTTATGCAGAGAATTGATGAAATATTAGCCGGCACATCTGCTGATTCAACTAAGAAGGATACTACTTCGAACAAAGAATTATCAAAAGAAGAATTTGCTGCAAAACATCCTTTTTTCGCTGTGGCAATGATTAATCAGCAAAGTCAGTATGCAGATGCTTTCGTAAAAGAAAGTGATATTACGAAACTTAATTCTTATCTAAATAGAGCAGAAGTTGAAAATGCAATTCCTGACAATGTTGAATTTTTATATAGTGCAAAACCTGAAGTTGTTCAGGATGGTGAAAATATCTTCAGATTGTATTTAGTAAATAAGACATCAGAATTAACGGGCGGAGTTATTGTTGATGCTCAGGCAAATATTGATCCTTCAACAACTCAGGCAATTGTTAATATGCAAATGAATTCTGAAGGTGCGAGAGAATGGGCAAGAATCACGGGTGCAAATATTAAAAAGCGTTGTGCAATTGTACTTGACGGTGCAATTTATTCTGCTCCGGTTATTCAGGTAAAAATTCCAAACGGCAGTTCACAGATTTCTGGTATGGCTGATATGAATGAAGCCAAACTGCTTGAAATCGTACTTAAAGCCGGTGCTCTTCCTGCTCCACTTGAATTAATTGAAGAAAGAACCGTTGGACCATCATTGGGGCAAGATTCAGTTAGCGCAGGATTAAATTCATTTTTCTGGGGATTTTTACTTGTTGCAATTTTCATGATGATTTATTACAAAATTTCCGGTGCAGTTGCTGATATGGCATTGTTTTTCACAGTTCTTTTTATAATGGGAATATTAGCCGGATTTCATGCAACTTTAACACTTCCTGGAATTGCAGGAATTATTTTAACAATCGGTATGGCTGTCGATGCTAACATCATTATTTACGAAAGAATAAGAGAAGAGCTGGCTACAGGTAAAACAGTAAAGGCTGCGATTGAGGGTGGATTTTCAAATTCATTCTCTGCTATTTTTGACTCAAATATTACCACATTCTTTACTGGAATTATTCTTTATCAGTTTGGAAGCGGTCCAATTCAGGGATTTGCTCTTACACTTATGATAGGAATTATCGCAACTTTATTTAGTGCTTTGGTTATCACCCGTCTTGTTTTTGATTTGATGGCTGCCAAAGGTAATAAAATTAATATCGGTTAATACTGATTAGCTTAGGAGAGATTGTGTAATGCGTTTATTTAGCGATTTAACTATTGATTATGTCAATAAAAGAAAAATCGGATATATTATATCCGGCACTTTAATTTTAGTCAGTTTTATCAGTTTCATTCTGCATGGAATCGAGTTAGGCATTGATTTCAAAGGCGGAACTGAGATAGCTGTTAAATTTGAAAAACCTGTTTCAATTTCACAGATCAGAACAAGTTTAGCTAATACAGGACTTGGTGCACTCGAAATTAAAACTTTTGGCGGAGAGACTGGCGTTTTAATCCGAACTGAACTACAAAACGTTCCCCAGGAAGTAGCTCCAAAATTTTTCAAACAGATAGAAGAAAGTTTTGCAAAGATCAGCGACTCAGTCAAATATTCCGTTGCAGAAAAGACAGAAAGTTCAGTCATTTATTTATTTGCAAATGACTCACTTGCTTCAATTGCAAATGATAAAGCAACCCTTGAAGGTTTTCAAACAAGCCTTGAAGAAAACAAAATCAGTGTAAGAGTTGCAATATCAGATTTATTGAAAGAAATTTTAAAAGATAAAATAACAGACAATACTTTTAAAATTCAGAAGGAAGATCTCGTTGGACCAAAAATCGGAAGTGAATTGAAGTTCAATGCCATTCTTGCAGTATCGCTTGCACTGTTAGTAATTTTAATTTATCTCGGATTCAGATTCAAGTTGATATTCGCAGTCGGTGCAGTTATTGCAGCTTTCCATGATGTTATCATTACACTTGGAGCTTTTTCTATCATTAGTTTTCTCTTTCCAACTTTAAGTCTTGAAATTTCTATCAGTGTTATAGCAGCATTTTTGACTTTAGTTGGTTATTCAATCAACGATACTGTTATTGTGTTCGATAGAATCAGGGAGTATCTGAAAATTCATAAGACAGCTCCGATTGAAGAAAACATTAACAAGGCAATAAACAGAACAATGAGCAGAACAGTAATAACAAGTACAACCACTCTGTTTACTGTTTTTGTTCTTCTTTTGCTTGGTGGTGAAGTTTTAAGAGCTTTTGCTTTTACTTTATTCTTTGGAATTGTGGTTGGAACTTATTCCTCAATATTTGTGGCATCAGCAATAGTTTATGACTATTCGCAAAAGTATAAAAAGAAGATTGAGTTCTAAAAATTTCCAAATGTTTTTTGAAAGCCGGACAAAGTTCCGGCTTTTTTTTAATATGTTGAAACCGCAAAAAGATATTGGGCAATAAAATATGTTGAAAGGATTATAACTTCTGCCATATAGAATCTGTTTTTGAATTTATTGAATGCCAATGTAAAATCCGAAACAATGAACAGAAGCGACGCAGCCAAAATCAACAATGAATTTGATGATCTTTCAAAAAAGAAAGTATTCCCGGCCAAAAATCCCATCAAGATTATTACAACCAAGTAAGACAAGACAGGTAGATTCAACCCATCACGAAATATTATCAACATTAGAAAAAGAATTCCCACATAAATTAATATCAGCATCAAACTAACATTGTCCATACGAAGCAAAAAAGAAACCGAATAAAAAACATGGGCAAATAAAAAACTAATCAATCCATGTTTGAAATACTTTTCATGGTTCAGCAGGAATAAATCGCCCGCCAAAGAAAAGATTAATGCGACCATGATTAACTTGTTAAAAAGTTCATTTAATGAATCTGAATACAAAAGAGGCTGTGCAATTATAAAAATCATCAGGAACGGTTTGAGATAGCCATACCAGCGCTGAAATTTGTATTTACTCAATATTGTAATTGCCAGCAGGAAACTAAAAACAAGAGGCACTATTCATACTCCACTTCCATGTGGTAATCCCATTTATCGAAATACAAATTACCGCCACGCCACTCAAGTTCTCCCCTTTGAAAATCAACTGTTTCGCTGCGGGGATAAATTTTAGCTGGGAAAAAAAATTTTGAAATATCATCATTTACAATAAGATGATATGCATCCAAGCCGCCAAAGAAAAACCATTTTTCTTTTTCATTTATTAAGTCCTGTAATCCAAATGACTGATCAGCAGGAATCCATCCGATTCCTTCAAAATAAATTTCTGCCCAGTCATGCAGATTAACTTCTCCCGGATGCAGCATCCATCCGCTTTGCCATTTTGCAGGGATTCCGTTGTATCTGCATAGAGTAATAAAAAGCAATGATTGAATCCCACAGTCACCATGCCGATTCACCAAACAGTAATCAGAAATGTTACTGATTGTTGAATACTCTCTCGCACTTGCCCACGGGATATTGTCATTAATCCATTTGTAAATCTTTCTGGCTTTTTTGACAGGATCTTTTTCTGAACTGATAATTTGCTGAGAAATACTTTTAATACGATCTGTAAAAACTATGTGCGGATATTCTTCTGATGTGAATTTTTTGTATAATTCTGAATCAGTCTGATAATTTTTTATTACCGTTGTTTGCAAATCATACTTGATATCAACCGCAGAAAATGATAGTTCATAATTGAAAACAGTTTCCTGATCTTTTTCGGAAATTTTTTCTAAGTAAACAGAGCAATGAGAAGTGTTGTTTTCTGAAATAATATAATTTCCCGAGTTGATATTTTTAAGTTCAATATCAAATTGTCTGTTTGCCAATAATTTAGGGAAAGGCATCCAGCAGCGAATTACTTCCCCAGCTGGAATTGTATTTGCGGGAACTGTTATTGTGTAATTCAGTTTTATCTTTTTGGCTTTTGTAGTCCTGCTGTCATTTGATTTTATTTCACCCAATACTTTTGGGATATAATTTTCAAGGAATATATTTAATCCATCTTTGCTAAGCTCATTCTTCTCTGCAAAAATTTCTCTTGCCTGTGGATTTAATCTGAAAAAATTTCTTGCTGCAGAATGAAAATATCTGTCAGTTCCATCAATGTTTTTAAACTCAATTTGCTTTTCGGCTTTCCATCTTTCAAAATCGGATTCAGTAAAATCCGGTATATATTTTTTTATGTATGATTTGACTTCATCCTCATTTTTATTAAAGTCAAGCAAAATCCTATTTATAAGTTCTGACTTAAAATTCAGTTCAATTTTATCACTCACAGATACTTCATTTGAATTCAGTTTTTCAGAAATAAACTGTTTTGCTTCACTAAATTTTCCTTTGCTGATGAGTGAATCAACAGAAGTAAAATTGCTTTGTCCAAATAAAATGCCACAAGCAAGAATAAAAAAAATCACAAACATAATTTTCATTTCATTTCCCTCAATAATTTATCAACCTGTTTTCTGATATTGCTGATGTGTTCAGGTGTCGTTCCGCAGCATCCCCCAATAATATTTGCACCTACATTAATAATCCGGACGGCAACTTCTCCAACAAATTCGGGAGTTTCATTATAAACAATTTTGTTGTCGATCAATTCAGGAATACCTGCATTTGCATGAATAAGAACCGGAACATCTGAAGATACTTTCCTGATTTCGCCGACAATATCAACCATGTTTTCAAAGCCATTTCCACAATTGGAGCCGATTATATCAACCTGTAAATCAATCAGCATCGAAGCCATTGTTTGCGGATCAACTCCCATAATCGAAAAATAATTTTCATCGGGAGTTTTATCAAAAGTAAAAGTTGTAATTACATCAATGTTTTTGAATTCTTTTGCTGCGCGAATTGCAACTTTTGCTTCATCCAAATCATAAAATGTTTCAATGCATATTCCATCAACTCCCCCGCTGACTAATCCTTTCATCTGCGTGTAAAATGATTCATACAATTCATCATCAGAGATTTCTCCCATAGAAATAAATTTTCCTGTCGGACCGACGCTGCCAATAACCAAAGAATCCCCTGCTGCCTGTCGTGAAATTTCTGCTGCTTTCTTATTCAACTCAAAGCATTTATCCTGCAAATTAAAATGCTGAAGTTTGACTTTACTGCCGCCAAAACTGTTTGTTTCAATTATATCTGAACCTGCAAGCACATAACTTTTTGCAACTTTCAATACAATTTCCGGACTGATTTCATTAAGCAATTCAGGACATTCTCCTGTTTTCAATCCGAAAGACTGTAGCATAGTTCCCCATGCACCATCGGAAACAAGTATTTTTTTTGCAGCAAGTGCATCAACAATATTTCCCATCTTTCACCTTTTTAATTAAATTGCATATGTAAAAATAGCAGATACAGAATCGATTATCATAAACAAATAATTTTCATATTCAATTTATTATAAAGACTTTAAGATGAGAAAAAATAAAAAAGCATTTATCAACGGAAATATTTTTACTGTTAATGAAAGAATGAAGTGGGCTGAAAGCATTATAACATCATGCGGCAAAATAATTTTTGTCGGTACAAATTCTCAGGCTCAGAATTTTATTGATGACGATACTGAAATTATTGACCTGAATGGGAAACTTGTTTTGCCCGGTTTTATTGACAGTCATGCACATTTGATTCTTGGCGGGTTTTATTTGCAGGGAATTGATCTTTCAACAGCCAAATCAAAAACTAAATTCCAAAACATTTTTTCTGATTTTATAAAGAATCATAAAAGTGGATGGATTAAAGGCGGCAATTGGAATCATCAATTGTTTGACAAAGTGGAATTGCCGACAAAAGAATGGATTGATGAAATTACAAAAGGCATTCCTGTTTTTGTTCACCGGATGGACTATCACATGGCGCTCGCAAATTCTGTTGCATTAAAACAGGCAAATATTACTGCTGAAACCTCAAATCCCGTCGGCGGAACAATTGAGAAGGATGAATCAGGAGAGCCAACCGGAATTTTAAAAGACAAAGCAATGGATTTGATTTACAAAATTCTTCCGACTCCAACAACAGATGAATATCAGAATGCAATTCAACTCGCAATGAATGAAGCAGAAAAGTTTGGAATTACTTCGGTTCATGATATTTCTTACAAAAATCATTTTGCTGAATTACAAAAATTTGAAAGAGAGAAAAAACTTACCTGCCGGATTTATTCAATATTACCAATTGAATTACATAAAAATATTATCAAGTCAGAAATAATTTGCCCGTTCGGCAATGACAAATTAAAAATAGGAGCAATGAAAGCTTTTGCCGATGGTTCACTTGGTTCATCAACTGCGTATTTCTCAGAACCTTATGAAGATGATAAATCAAATTATGGTCTTGCAATGGAAATTTTATCGAGTGGAAAATTGAGTGATTGGGCTTTTGAGTGTGACAAACATAGTTTACAGCTTGTAATTCATGCAATTGGCGACAGAGCAATTTCTGAAGTAATTGATATTTATGAATCAATAAATAAAGTTCATGGAAACAGAGACAGAAGAATGAGAATTGAACACGCTCAGCACATGAATAAAAATGATTTTCAGAGACTGTACAATAATAATATTATTATCTCGGCACAGCCTTACCATTTATATGATGATGGTCCATGGGCAATAAATAAAATTGGTAATGAAAGACTGAGAACAACTTATGCATTCAACTCATTTTTGAAAAATAATATCAGACTTTGTTTCGGCAGTGACTGGCCTGTTTCAACATTCAATCCAATTGAAGGAATATATGCGGCAGTAATCCGACAGACTTCAGACGGATTGAATAAAAACGGATTAATTTCTGAAGAAAAAATTTCTGTTGAAGATGCAGTTAAATGTTATACAATCAATGCTGCTTTTGCTTCATTCAGCGAGGAGCTTGTTGGCAGTATTGAAACGGGAAAGTTTGCAGATTTTATTGTGCTTGATGAAAATATTTTTACAATTTCTTCTGAAGCAATCAGAGATGTAAAAGTAGAAATGACTATTTTTAACGGCGAAATTATTTATTCATTAAAAAAGTGAAATTATGAAACAAGTTATCGCTTTAGTATCAATTATTATTATATTTTTTGAAACAGACTTTGCTCAGATTAATCCTGATTCAAAAATAGAATATGATTTACGCAACGGAATTATTAATGAATCTCAGGCGATTCTTCAAAAGTTTTATATGGGATTTGCAAAGGAAAAAGTAATATCAAAATATTTACTTGCTTCGGACAGTTACCGTAAATGCGGAACTGAATTTATCATTGAATACAATAAAATTAAAAATCATTTAGATCCTAAAGTAGTTAATGAAATTGAGTCTGTTATCGGTTTTGAAAACCGATTTAATATTACTGCAAGCACATATATTTCACCGGATGGTAAATTCGAAATTACTTACGAAACATCAGGTACTAATGCCGTTCCAACAAAGGACAGTAATCTTAATGGAATTCCTGACTATGTTGAAAACATTGCAAATTACTTCGACTACTCATGGCGGAAATTAATTGACACAATGGGATATTTGCCTCCTCCGATTGGTACAGGAAAATATAAAGTTACTTTTGAAAACATGGATTATTACGGTTATACAAATACGTATTCAACCACACCAAAATTAACTTACATTGTAATGCATAATAATTTTTCAGGTTTTCCTGCAAATGATGATCCTGACGGAGACCAATTAGGCGCAGCAAAAGTAACTGCTTTCCATGAATTCAAACACGCATTGCAAATTGTTTATAATAACTGGAATGATCCCGGTTGGTTTTTGGAAATGGATGCAACATGGTCTGAAGATATTGGTTTTGATCAGGTAAACGATTATTACAATTATCTTACTTCTTCACATATAACTCAGCCGGGAAGAACTTTTGAATCCGGTTCAGGTTATGAAGATTGTCTTTGGCTTCATTTTTTAAGTCAGTCTTTTGGTAACACTATTAATAAATCAATATGGCAACGAAGACAAGTAAATGGTTTTGAGGATATTTATTTGTGCTTCAATAATATTCTCGCTAATTATTCTTCAACTTTTGAACATGCACTGACAGAATATTTTGCGTGGAATTATTTAACCGGCATTAACTCTGATAAATCTGTTGGTTATCAGGAAGCGGCACAGTATCCTTCAGCTACGATTTGCAAAAATATCACTTCTTTGCCTCAAAGTTTTTCAGGATGCAACAGAGAAAAATTGAGTGCTAATTTTATTAAGATTGCCGGCGGTAACTTTACAAAAAAAATTGTGGTTTCATTTGCTGCTGCAAGCGGATTAAATAATTTTGCTGTTGTTACCAAAAATTCAAACGGAACAATTTCTGTTGATTTGAATTACGCAGCAAAAACATCGTTTGATTATTTAAGCAATGTTAATTCATCAGAAATATCTGATATAACTTTTATTCCTGTTTGCATTTCAAAAGGGACAACCGATTACAGCTACAATATCACTTGCGATTATTTCAAGCCTGCAATTTTTACTCATACTCAACTTAAAGACACTGAAACCGCTGACGAAAGAGTTGTTAAGACTTTGCTTGAAACTCCGTTTAATATTGTAAACAAAGACTCGCTGAAACTCTATTACCGAAAAGAAAATGAATCTTACTCAAATGTAAACATGATTTCTACTGCCACTCAAAATGAATTTAATGCTGTCATTCCAAATCTTGGAAATGAAGTAAGCGTAAATTATTATTTCCAGACATCTGATTCTGATGGCAACAAATATTCTTATCCTGATAATGCACCTGATACATCGTTTTCATATTTTGTCGGAACAGACAGAATTGCACCTTCGATTAATTTATTTGAGATCAAAAATGAAAAGTCCAAATACAATTTACCTCTTGAAATATTTACAAACATTAACGATAACATAAGTGTTGACAGTGCTTTTGTTGAAGTAGATTTTAAAGGCGCAACATTTAAAGTCCCTATGCAAAATATTACTGATGATGTGTACTTTGCAAAAGTAGATATTTCTCAGGAATCAATAATCAGCGGAGACAAATTATATTACCGCATTATTTCAAGAGATATCTCAACCATGAAAAATATATCAGCATTTCCAACAGATGGATTTAATTCTATAAGTTTTGTTGAAGGCTTCAAATTTTCTTCCGTTCCGAATTTACAAATACCTGACAATAATCCAATATCTGTACGTGACACTATTGAGGTTGAACAGGATTTGCTGATTGGCGATATTGATATTTACTTGAAAGCAACGCACAATTATCCAAGCGATCTTGAATTCCGCTTGAAGAATCCTTTGGGTTCCACTTCATATATAATAAGCAAGCCGGGATTGGATCAGAATTTAAGCGCAAAAAATCTTGATGTAATTTTAGATGAAGAATCTTTCAGAAGTTTTCAAAATATTTTTCTAACTGACGCAGGAACAATTGACGGACATTTTCTGCCATCAGGACTTGACTTAAATTCATTATCAGGAATGAATGCAAAAGGAAAATGGATTCTGCTTGCTTATGACAAAGCAGCCGGAAATACCGGAACGGTAAATGAGTGGGGCTTGATCATCAGAGAAAAAATTCCATCTGATGTAAGCAATACAGAAATAAGTTTGGAAGGCTATTCGATAAATAATTATCCAAACCCGTTTAATCCTTCGACAACAATTACATTTGCAATTTCAGTTCCATCCCGAATTTCATTGAAGATTTATAACTCAATCGGACAGTTGGTGAAAACAATTTTTGACAACAAAGAGTTTTCAAGCGGAACACATAATACGATATTTGATGCAAACGGATTATCGAGCGGAATTTATTTCGGAAGGATTGAGAGTAAGAATTTTAATAAAACAATCAAGCTCATGCTACTGAGATAATTTATCTGTTTGACTTTTTCTTTTCACTCAGGAAGTATAGATAAAATGGTAAGCCTGTCGCAATTAAAAACAGGCAGGCAAATAATCCGCCTAAAGGAAATGCTATGATTATACCATAAGCAAGATAAAGTTGAATTAAAACTGACAACACTGCCATAAGAAACCAGAGCGGTGATTTATAAGTCGGATTGTAATCCTCTTTCTTTCTGAGAAAAAAAATCGATCCATAAACAAGCATATTCTGCAAGACATACGATAAGGAAAAATATCCCAATAAATCGTTGATGTCACCTATTAAAAGTATAACAGCAAAAACTGACTGAGAGAAAATTGAAAAATCCGGTGTCAAATATTTTTTGTTGAGATGTGCAAACTTCGTAAAAAACAATCCATCCTTTGCCATTGCATATTCCAACCGCGGTTGCGTAATTACAGAAGAATTTAACACTCCGAGCATTGAAACAAAAACAGCTAATGCAAAAATTCCACCGGCGTTATTTTTTAAAGCATCCACAAAATAAAATGGATTTACAAATTTTCCGTTTTCAATTTTCACCAATTCATCGAATGGAACAATCACGGCTGTAAAAAAACTGATCAGAATATATGCAGCCATCACAAGCAATATCGATCCAATCAGTGCCTTGGGCAATGTTTTCTGCGGATTTATAACTTCACCGGAAGTATAAAGAATATTCAGAAAACCTGCATAAGCCCAAACTGTTGCACCAATTCCAGCTGGAATTATTACAAATATATTTTGAACATTTGAATCAAACTTACTGAATATAATTTCACTTTTTCCTGAATAGAAAAAATATATCCCAATCAGAATTACTGTCAATAAAGGAAGGAGTTTTGATATAGTTAAACCCACTTGTACATTGCCGCCAACTTTAACACTTCGATATTGAATTAAAGAAAAGATAACGATTAAAGCAGCCGCAAATATTTTCGCATAAATTGATATAGATAAAAAAGGAAAGAAGAATGACAAAGCATCTGCTGCCAACAAGCCGATGATTGTTAATGTTGGAGTATCACTTGTCAGAAATGCTGTCCATGTATAAATGAATGCTAAAAAAGGTGAGCCCGCTTTATTGATAAAATAATAAGGTCCCCCCTGTTCAGGATATGCAGTTCCCATCTCTGCCAAAATAAAAATCTGCGGAAGCCAAAGTAATCCGCCAATAAACCAAATAAAAACCGAAAGCCAAACATTACCGGTAATTGCCGCAACTATTGGAATATTGATAAAAATTCCGGAGCCAATAACCTGTCCAATAATTATTGAAAAGGTTTGGAGAAAATTAAGCTGACGTTTTGGAGTTAAGTTTTCCAACAGAGAATTATTTCTTTTTTAATTCCTGAATTTCCCAAGGTAAAATAATTTTCCCAGGAGTATTCAGATGATCATTTACCCGCATGAATGAAACTCCGCAATAATTTTTTGAATTAAGAAATTTTTTCACCCATTCGTCAAATGGCGTATCCAATGTCGTTTTTGGAGTAAGCGCTGATTCACGAACCACCAGCTTCCCGCTCTTTTCCATAATCATAAGCATGTGTGCTGAAAAGATGTCATCTTTATTTGCAAAAATCAGAGAAAATATATCGCCGGCTTTCAATTTTGATTTTATATTTTGAAGTTCAGTGAAAGAAATAAAATCAATCGTTACAGTACGATCTGGCTTGACATATCGCATATCTTTTATTTTTTTGTCTACAAAAAATTTCTTATGTGAAATTGTTCTGGTAAGGCTTTTTGCTTTTTCACCACCGATAATTTTTGTTATATCATGCAACAACCAATTATTTTCAGGAAGCCAATCCACCATTGTATAATGATTTCTCGTTCGCATTCCAATGATTCCGTCTTTATATCGAATCTGCTGAAGATTGTTGAAAAAATTATCCCAGCTATCTGAGATTGATAATGCAAGCACATGCTCACAAAATACCATACAATTTGTTTGTTTGAAATTCACTAACGGTTCAGTTTCGTATAACGCATACGGACCATCGCCTGTACAAGTCAGATTATACGGCATCTTCAAAAACATTTCAGAATAAAAATTCATTCGTTCGGTAATAGTCATATTTCTTGTCGCTGTAACTGTCAGCAAAGAATCAATTTGCTTATTGGTCATGTTGTATATTTTTTCCTGCGCTGCTAAAGAGATTTGCAAAAATATTATTGTCAAAAATATGATCTTTTTCATTTTTCCCTCATTTCGATTTTAAGTTTGCGAGTTCTTTCATTAATTCGAGATGAATTTTACTTACATTGCTTCCCGAACCCTTATAGTTATTAGCTATCATTGAAAAAACAATTGTCCTGCCACTTTTATCTTTCAAATAACCGGAGTAACTTCTTACACCAACAATTGAACCGCTTTTCATTCTTGCATTTTTCTCGAGTGCAGTACCGACTCCAAGATTTTTATAAAAACTAATATCATTAGGGTCACCAACTATTCCCAGTGAATTATAAAAGTCAGCAAAATATTTTTTATTCATATTTACAGAAAGCAAATCAACCATCATTTTAGCAGAAATAGCATCTTCGCGCGACAAACCGCAGCCATCATACAAAATCAATGCATCTGTATTGATACCATTTCCATTTAAAAAATCCTCAAGAATTTCAATGCCGTTATCTGTCGAACCCAAACCTGTTTTCTTATAAGCAACATTCTTCAGCAAAAGTTCTGTATATAAATTATTGCTTCTTTTATTAACGATATAAACAATATCTTTCAGTTCAGGAGATTTATGCAAATCAATTAATTTGGTTGAATCATATTTAATTTTAGATTTTGTTTTGAGTGATTTGACATTTACTTCAACATTGTTCACCATCAGAAATTTAGCAAATGCCTGCGCAGCAAATAATGTTGGATCCGGAATCGAACCTTTGATTGAAAACTCTTTTTCTCCTGCAGGTAATGTTCCACTTAATATTGCCT
>PFVB01000080.1:0-2588 GCA_002790395.1 Ignavibacteriales bacterium CG_4_9_14_3_um_filter_34_10
CCGAGGATTGTTTCCGGCATTTCCAATTTTAAATCAACCTTTTGATTATGAAGGCTGGAGTCCGAGAAATTTTGAAACCAACGATGTTGGTGGATACATGACACTTCGAGACGCTTTAAGAAATTCGGTGAATTTAGTTGCTGCCCGATTAGTCATTGAAGGATATGTTCCGCTTTGGCAAGTTGCAGAACATGCATTAAAAATGGGCATCAAAAACCGACTGAATTTATATCCGTCAATCAGTCTTGGGGCTTCCGAAGTTTATCCTATTGAATTAATAAGTGCTTTTGGCACCATTGCAAATAAAGGAATCTACAATAAACCAGTGGGAATTTTAGGAGTTGATGACAAAGATGGCATGAATCTCGTTTCTTTTCATACACAAAGCAGCGAAGCTTTGGATGAAGCAACTGCTTATATTTTAACAAACATGATGGAATCGGTTATTAATAGCGGGACGGGAGGATCAATACGATCAAGATTTAATTTTCAAAGACCGGCTGCAGGCAAGACAGGCACAAACAGTGATTATAAAGATGCATGGTTTATTGGTTTTACTCCTCAGCTTGTTGCCGGTGTATGGGTTGGTTTTAATGATACGCGTGTAACTTTCACCGGTTCTTACGGTCAGGGTGCAAAAGCAGCACTTCCTATTTGGGCAAAATTTATGAAATCGACTTATGACTCAGTGAAAATGCCTATTGAATATTTTCAAAAACCAGCAGATGGAAGTGTTACTACTGTGGAATATTGCCGATCATCTATATATGAAAGTGGAAGACCGACATTATATTCCCCAAATTGTCACTCGGGTGTTCTCTCGGATATAATGAGGAAAGATGATATCCCAAATATTTCAAATATTCGCTCTGATTCAACTTACAGGTTTTTTAATAAATATGAACCTGAAGATTCTTTGTCACAATGAAAGTTTCATCTTGAGAGAGAGAATTTATTTGATTAATTTTGCATAGTAAAAGCCCGGATGGTGGAATTGGTAGACACACTAGTTTCAGGAGCTAGTGGGAGCAATCTCGTGCAGGTTCGAGTCCTGTTCCGGGCACAAAGATTTTCGCAGGAGTTATCATCGATATAGAAAAAGCATATTCTGAAGCAATGTCTTTTGCAAAATCCCATTATGAAAATTTTCCCGTCATTTCATTATTCATTAATAAACAATTTCGAAAACATGTTGCAATTATTTACTCTTTTGCGAGAAGTGCAGATGATATTGCTGATGAGGGGACTTTTAATATAGAAGAAAAAATTAGTTCTTTGAATGAGTTTGAGAATGGATTAAGTAATTGTTTCAATGGTGTATATGCATCTTCATTTTGGGCAGCTTTGCATAATACAGTATTGAAGTTTTCTATAGACCAAAATTTATTTTTCAATTTATTAAAAGCTTTTAAACAGGATCTGCTAAAATCACGATACGCTGATTTCAACGAGGTTTTAGATTATTGTAAAAATTCTGCTAATCCGGTTGGAAGAATTATTTTGCAATTACACGGGATTCGTGATAATTATGCAATGGAATTATCAGATAAAATATGCACAGCTTTACAGCTGACAAATTTTTATCAGGATTTAAGTGTTGACTTAGTGAAGGATAGAATTTATTTACCATTGGATGAATTAAATAAATTCAGGGTACAAATTGAAAATTTGTTACAAAAAAAAACTGATGAGAATTTTATTGAGTTGATGAAATATCAAGTTCAAAGGAATTTAAATCTTTATGAAGAAGGAAATAAGTTAATAAACATTTTGCCTCCGAAATTGAAAATCCAAATTAAGATGACCATTGCTGGCGGAATAAAAATATTGGAGAAGGTGAAGAAAATTGATTATAATGTTCTTAAATTAAGACTAAAGTTATCCAAATTTGACGCAGTATTAATTTTATTAAAAAATTTAAGGTGATATGCAGGATTCAGCTAAAGATATTTCGCAAAAAAGTAAAAGCAGTTTTTATTATACTTTCAGTTTGCTTCCTCCCGCAAAGCGAGATGCCATGAATACTGTTTATGCTTTTTGCCGTCATACAGATGATATTATTGATGAAGGTTCAGAGGATGACAACATTAAATATGAACATCTTAGAAAATGGAGAAATGAGTTAGAAAAAAGTTTTTCCGGTCATTCCGATTATATCCTTCTGAATAAACTTGCTAATATCATACATCGATTCAACATTCCAGTCGAGCCGTTTTTTGAGTTGATTAAAGGCGTTGAAATGGATTTGCAAAAAAACAGGTACAATAACATTGAAGACCTTTTAGAATATTGTTATAGAGTAGCATCCACGGTTGGATTGATGTGCATCGAAATTTTTGGTTATAATAACAAATCAACCAGAAACTATGCGATTAATTTAGGGCTTGCATTACAGCTTACTAATATTTTAAGAGACGTTAAGAAAGATGCTCAAAACAATAGGATTTATTTGCCAATGGATGACATTCAAAAATTTTCTTATTCAGAAAGTGAATTATTGAACAGTACATATAATAGTAATTTCATAAATCTTATGAGTCACGAAAGTAAAATTGCGAAATCATATTTTGAAAAGGCAGATAATGAAT
>PFVB01000080.1:2621-5232 GCA_002790395.1 Ignavibacteriales bacterium CG_4_9_14_3_um_filter_34_10
GTTTGCAGCAAGAGCTATGCAGCATATTTATTTTAGACTTCTAAAAAAAATAGAACGCAAAAATTTTGATGTGTTTAATAAGGATATTAACGTTTCTAATTTTGAAAAGGTGTTTTTAGCTTTGGGTGTTTGGGCTAAATATAGAATAGTATATTAAGAAGAATGAAAAAAATTGTTGTAATTGGCGGTGGACTTTCCGGACTTTCATCTGCAGTTCACTTAGTCAATAATAATTTTAAAGTCATTTTAATTGAAGGCTCACCCAAGCTTGGTGGCAGGGCGTACTCCTATTTTGATCCAAAAACATTAACGGAAATTGATAACGGGCAGCATATTATGATGTCATGTTATCATGATACATTGGAATTATTGAATATCATTGATGCACAGAATGAAATCAAAATTCAAAAACAATTGAAAGTTAATTTTGTTGGAATTGGCAACCAACAATTTTCTTTGGCTGCAAAAAATATTTTTTATCCACTTGATTTGTTGCTGGGGTTTTTATCATTTAAAGTTTTATCTATCAGAGAGAGACTAAAAGTAATCGATTTATTTCTGGATTTAATGTGCTGTTTTGAAGAAGACTTGGAAGACTTGACCGTTGAGGAATGGCTTCGCAATAAGAATCAGAGTCAAAAAGCAATTAAAAATTTCTGGGGAATTCTTTGTGTTGGGATAATGAATACTAAGGTGGGAACCGCCTCTGCCGAACTTTTTGCATTTGTAATTAAAGAAATATTTTTGAGCGGTAAGAAGAATACAAGAATTATTGTTCCCCGAAGCGGACTATCAAAAGTGTTTGCTGAAAAGGCTGAAAAATTTATTATTGAAAATTCCTCAGAAATATTAAAATCAGAAAGAGTAATTAATATATCTAGGAATGATGATTCATTAATAATTACTACTCAATCCGGAATGATAATTAATGCAGATTTTGTAATTACTTCAGTACCTCATTTTGCATTAATTAAAATATTAGATAATGCACTAAAAGGAAATCTTGTGGATATAAGATTAGAATATTCACCTATTCTCTCAGTGCATCTTTGGTTAAAGAATAATTTTTTCAATGAAGATTTTTATGGATTAATTGATAGTAAAATTCAATGGATTTTTAATCACGATGGTTTTATAACTATAGTGATAAGTGCAGCAGATGAATTTGTGAGTAAATCAGAAAAAGAAATTTTATGTGAAATTATTTATGAGTTAAATAAATTTTTCCCTATGTTTTCAGAAGACTTAGTATTAAATTTTCGTGTGATAAAAGAAAAAAGAGCTACATTTGTGCCCAATATTAGTGCACTTGTCACAAGAAAAAGAATTAGTAGAAATATGCAAAATTTATTTATAGCCGGAGATTGGACGAACACTGGTTTGCCTGGTACAATTGAAGGAGCAGTAAAAAGCGGAAAGCTTGCTGCTTTCGATTTAATTGCCCAAGCATAAAATATATCCTAAGTAAAACTATAAACTAAAAATAGGAGTAACTAACATGTCAGTTCTAAAAGAAAAGTTAAAAACAAAAATTGATGAATGGCGTCCCCGCACAACCCGCTTGCTAAAAGAATTCGGAAATGTGAAAATTGATGAGGTAACAATTAGCCAGACAATTGGAGGTATGAGAAGTATTAAATGTCTCACTACTGATATTTCTTACTTAGATCCTTTGGAAGGAATTCGTTTCCGTGGATTCACTATTCCTGAAGTTCTGGAAAAATTACCAAAAGTTCCCGGACATGAAATGCCTTATGTCGAAGGGTTCTTCTACTTATTGTTGACAGGTGAAATACCAACTGAAGCCGAAGCGATGGAAGTTCATAAAGAGTTTAATGCAAGGAAGAAAGTTCCTGCATATGTCTTCGATGTATTAAAAGCAATGCCTGCAGATTCTCACCCAATGGCAATGATTTCCACAGCAATTGTTTCAATGCAAAAGGAATCCGAATACGTTAAGAGATATAATCAAGGAATGAAGAAGACAGATTACTGGGATCCTACTTATGAGGATGCTATGAATTTATTGGCTCGGTTACCCGAAATTGCTGCATTCATTTATAGATTGAAGTATAGAAATGGTGAAATTATTCCACCAAAAGATGATTTGGATTTTGGCGGTAACTTTGCTCATATGCTTGGAATTGCTGAACCTTATGATGATGTATCAAGATTATATTTTATTTTGCATAGTGATCATGAAAGTGGAAATGTCAGTGCACATACTGGTCATTTAATTTCCAGTGCACTCTCTGATATTTATTATTCAATTTCAGGAATGATTAATGGGCTTGCAGGACCATTGCATGGACTGGCAAATCAAGAAGTTTTAAGCTGGATACAAAGTGTCTATAACAAAATGGATGGAAAAATTCCAACCGAAGAGGAAATGAGGAAATTTGTTTGGGATACATTAAGTTCCGGACAAGTAGTTCCAGGTTATGGCCATGCTGTTTTGCGAAAAACTGATCCCCGGTATCAGGCTCAGCGTGAATTTTGTTTGAAACATCTCCCTGATGATCCATTATTCAAATATGTTGATTTGTTATTCAAGGTAGTTCCTCCGGTATTGTTGGAGCAGGGCAAAGCGAAGAATCCTTGGCCAAATGTT
>PFVB01000120.1:0-2050 GCA_002790395.1 Ignavibacteriales bacterium CG_4_9_14_3_um_filter_34_10
AACCGGAATTACTGATGCTTATATGGATTCAGTTCCTATTGTTGTTTTTACGGGACAGGTTCCGTCTCATCTTATTGGCAATGATGCTTTTCAGGAGGCTGATATTGTTGGAATAACAAGACCAATTACAAAGCATAATTTTCTTGTCCGCGATGTAAAAGAACTTGCTTCAACAATCAAAAAGGCTTTTTATATTGCATCAACTGGGCGACCGGGTCCGGTGCTTGTTGACTTGCCAAAAGATGTTATTAACTCAAGCTGTGAGTTTGAATATCCGGATGAAATTGATATAAGGGGCTACAAGCCGACATATAAAGGACATTTTAACCAAATTAAAAAAGCGGCAGAGATGATTCAGAAAGCAAAGCGTCCTTTATTCTATGTTGGTGGCGGAGTTATTATGTCAAATGGTACTAATGAACTTCATCTTCTTGCAAGGGAAAATAAAATCCCTGTTACGATGACGTTACAGGGGCTTGGTGCATTTCCGGGGACAGATGAATTATCGCTGGGAATGCTTGGAATGCACGGAACATTTTGGGCGAATCAGGCTGTGAATAATTGCGATTTGCTTGTTGCCCTTGGTGCAAGATTTGATGATAGGGTAACCGGTAAAGTTGAAACGTTTGCAACAAAAGCATATAAAATCCATATTGATATTGACCCGACGGCTATTGATAAAAACGTAGTTGTTGATTTGCCGATTGTCGGAGATGTTAAAAATATTATGGCTGAAATTGCAGCTGAAATCAATCAGCCACCAAATACATCAGACTGGCTGGCAATGATTGAAAAATGGAAAGAGGAATGCCCGCTTTCTACCGGAATGGAAGACGCAAAACTTCGGACAGAATTTATACTTGAGAAAATTTCTGAAAAGACAAATGGAAATGCTGTTATTGTAACTGATGTTGGACAGCATCAAATGTGGACAGCTCAGCATTATAAATTCAACAATCCAAGGTCAAATCTGACGAGCGGTGGTTTGGGTACAATGGGATTTTCTGTGCCAGCATCTATTGGTGCTTCTTTTGGTATTAAGGACAGACCAATAATTTCAATAAGCGGTGACGGTGGTTTTCAGATGAATCTTCAGGAATTGATTACTGCAAAATATTATAAAGTTCCGGTAAAGTTTTTTATAATAAATAATTCATTCCTTGGAATGGTTCGTCAGTGGCAGGAACTTTTTCATCAAGAGAAATTTAGTTTTACCGATTTAGCTGCAAGCAATCCTGACTTTGTAAAACTCGGACAGGCATTGGGAATAGAATCATTTTCAACCAATTCACCTAGTGAAGTTGATTCATTGCTTGATCATGCTTTATCAGTTAATGACAGACCTGTTTTGATTGAATTCAAAGTTGTAAAACAGGATATGGTTTTCCCGATGGTTCCCGCAGGAGCTTCAATTTCTGATATGATGATTAGAAGATTAAACCCAAACAGGATGATATAAAATGAGAAGAACAATAACAATATTAATTGAAAACCGTTTCGGTGCATTCGACCGGGTAGCAACAATGTTTTCAGGCAAAGGATTTAATATCAGCAGCATTTCTATTGGTGAAACTGAAATTGCTGAAATCTCCCGAATGACAATTGTTACCGATGGAGACAATAAAATAATTGATCAAATCATCAAACAGTTAAATCGTTTGATAGACACAGTAAAAGTAAGCGATTTAACAGATACTTATCATATCGAAAGAGAACTTGCATTAATCACTGTCAATTATCAGAAAGGCTCGATGGAAGAAGTGAAAAATATTTGCGATATCTTCCGCGGGAATATAGTTGATATAAATAATAAAACAATGATGATTGAAATTACAGGTCCGCCGGAAAAAATCAACGCTGCAGTAAATGTTTTGATGCCATTCGGAATCAAAGAAATGGCAAGGTCAGGAACTGTCGCTTTGAAAAGAGGCGAACAATTGAAAGAAGCTAAAAAAGAATATGTTCAAACAAATTAAAAGGAAAATACAATGAAAGTTTATTATGATTCAGATGCATCACTCGATGTTTTGAAAGACAAAAAAATTGCTGT
>PFVB01000120.1:2100-13155 GCA_002790395.1 Ignavibacteriales bacterium CG_4_9_14_3_um_filter_34_10
GCGGAATGAATGTTTGTGTCGGCTTACGAAAGACAAGTGCTTCGTGGGACAAGGCAAAGAATGCGGGATTGGAAGTAAAAGAAGTTGATGAAGCGGTAAAATGGGCGAACGTAATAATGGTCCTTTTGCCCGATCAAAATCAGAAAGAAGTTTATGATAAGTCAATCGCACCTTACTTAAATGAAGGCGACACACTTGTGTTTGCTCATGGATTTAATATTCATTACAAACAGATTAATCCTCCTGCAAATGTGAATGTAATGATGGTAGCACCAAAAAGTCCGGGACATTTAGTAAGAAGAACATATCTCGAAAATACAGGTGTGCCTTGCTTGATAGCAGTTCATCAGGATTATTCTGGAAACACAAAAGAAATGGCACTTGCGTGGGCAAAGGGGATTGGTGGAACGAAAGCCGGAGTAATCGAAACAAATTTCAAAAATGAAACTGAGACAGATTTATTTGGTGAACAGGCAGTATTGTGTGGTGGATCGGCAGAATTAGTGAAGAATGGTTTTGAAGTATTAACTGAAGCCGGTTATCCACCGGAACTTGCTTATTTTGAATGCATGCACGAATTGAAATTGATTGTTGATCTTTATTATGAAGGAGGATTGACGAGAATGAATTATTCAGTAAGTGATACCGCAGAATACGGCGGAATGACGCGAGGTAAAAGAGTAATTCCTGCATCGGCAAAAACCGAGATGAAAAAAATTCTTACCGAAATTCAGGATGGAAGTTTTGCAAAAGAATGGCTTGAAGAATATGCATCAGGACAAAAAAATATGAATCAGCTCCGTCAGGAAAACCGTGAACATCCGCTCGAGAAAGTCGGTGCAAAATTACGCGAAATGATGTCATGGCTTAAAAAGAAAAACCCCAAAGAAGAGGTTGGTGTATGAAGTATAAAATAACATTACTTCCGGGAGATGGAATCGGACCGGAAGTGGTTTCTGCAGGCGTAAAATTACTAAAATATGTTGCTGAAAAATTTCAAATCAGTCTGAATTTTTCTGAAGAATTGTTTGGCGGTTGTTCGTATGATAAATATGGCACACCGCTTAGCGATAAAACTTTGCAGACATGTTATGATTCCGATGCAGTTTTGCTTGGTGCTGTCGGCGGATACAAATGGGAAGATTTGCCTCATCATTTAAAGCCGGAAGCGGGATTATTAAAAATCCGCAAATCACTTGGATTATTTGCCAATCTGCGTCCAGCGAAAGTATTTAAATCACTTGCTGATTCATCTTCACTGAAAAGGGAAGTTGTCGAAGGCACTGATTTTATTGTCTTTCGTGAGCTTACGGGCGGAATTTATTTTGGTGAACCCCGCGGTTTTGATGACAGCAAAGGCTGGAATACGATGGTTTATTTAAAAGAAGAAATTGAGAGAATAGCTCATCTTGCATTCAAAGCTGCTCAGCGAAGGAAAGGAAATTTATTGAGTGTTGATAAAGCAAACGTTCTTGAAGTATCTCAGTTTTGGCGATCGGTAGTTAGTGAAGTTGCAAAAAATTATCCTGATGTTAAATTAAGCAACATGTATGTTGATAATGCAGCGATGCAGATTGTAAGAAATCCAAAACAGTTTGATGTGATTCTTACATCAAATTTATTCGGTGATATTCTTAGTGACATTGCAGGAATGATAACCGGAAGTCTTGGAATGCTTCCATCGGCAAGTCTGGGCTCAAAATATGCGTTATACGAACCTGTTCATGGCAGTGCCCCCGATATTGCAGGACTGGGAATTGCAAATCCGATTGCAACGATTTCATCCATTTCGATGATGTTCAAATATTCATTCGGGATGGATAAAGCAAGTGAACTTATTGATGAAGCTATTGAAAGAGCCTTATCAGAAGGCTACCGCACAAAAGATATTTCAATGAAAGCTGATGATAAAATTGTGACGACTGAAAAAATGGCAGATTTAATAATTGAATGTTTTGAAGAAATTTTTAACGAACAGTCATTAGGAGTTTTTACTCTTTAAGGTGAAATGATGAAAGAAAAAATTATAATATTTGATACAACTTTGCGTGACGGCGAACAGTCACCCGGGGCTTCACTTTCGATTTTAGAAAAAGTTGAGATTGCCAAACAGCTTGCTAAACTTCGGGTTGATGTAATTGAAGCTGGGTTTCCTGTTTCATCTCCGGCACAATTTGAAGCTGTAAAAAGAATATCTGATGAAGTTGGTGTTGTAATTGCTGCTTTATCACGTGCTAAAGAAATAGATATCAAAACGGCGTTTGAATCAATAAAAACGGCATCGAAAAAAAGGATTCACACTTTTTCAAGCACTTCGGATTATCATATTCTCGGAAAATTTGGGAGCGATAAATATGGAAAAACACTTGCTGAAAAACGCAATACAGTTTTGCAAATGTCGTATGATATGGTTCAGTATGCAAAAACGTTTTGTAACGATATTGAATTTTCAGCTGAAGATGCGGGCAGAACGGATTTGACTTATCTTGCTGAGGTAGTTGAAGCTGCAATTGAAGCCGGAGCTACAACAATCAATATTCCCGATACGACTGGTTATACAATCCCGGATGAATTTGGTTATAAAATTGCTGAACTGAAACGCAGGGTTAAAAATATTGATAAAGCTATAATCAGTGTGCATTGCCATAATGATCTTGGACTTGCAGTTGCAAATTCAATTTCAGGAATTGAAAACGGTGCACGGCAAGTTGAATGTACAATCAATGGAATCGGAGAAAGAGCCGGCAATGCTTCGCTCGAAGAATTTGTGATGGCTCTGAATGTAAGAAAGGACAAGTTTAATTTCTTCACAGATATAAACACAAAAGAAATATTCAACACAAGCCGTATGGTTTCTGCTTTCAGCGGAATTCTTGTCCAGCCAAATAAAGCAATTGTGGGACAAAATGCATTTGCACATGAATCAGGAATTCATCAGGATGGAATGCTGAAGAACAGAGAAACTTATGAAATTATGACTCCCGAAAGTGTAGGAGTTACTAAAACAATGATTGTGCTTGGAAGACACTCAGGCAGGCACGGATTAAAAAAACGATTGGCTGAATTGGGTTATTCTCCAACTGAAAACGAACTGGATAAAATTTATGCTTCTTTTCTAAAACTTGCAGACAAGAAAAAGGAAGTTTATGATGATGATCTGCGTACGCTTATGGGAGATGAAGTTTATAAAGAATCAAATAATTATGAATTGATGTATATTAATGTCAATTCCGGTACAAGTTCAATCCCAACTGCAACAGTATCCGTTAAATACAAAGAAAAAGAATTCTCTGATTCCGCAACAGGTGACGGTCCTGTTGATGCTTTATTCAATGCTATTGACAGAGCAATTAAAAAGAAATTTAAAATTGAATCTTACAGTGTACGTTCTGTTACTTCAGGAAGACAAGCAATGGGCGAAGTGGTTGTCAGGATGTTGATAAATGAAAAAAGATACAGCGGGAGAGGAGTTTCAACCGATATTCTGGAAGCAAGCGCAAAGGCTTATTTATCGGCAATCAATCAAAATGAAATATTCATTAATGAAGCAGAAAAAATTAAATCACAAAGTTCAATAACTGAAGTTATATAAAGGTTTTATATGGGAATGACAATCACAGAAAAAATTTTAGCAAAATCTGCACGGCGTGTATTTTTAGAACCCGGAGAAAATGTTTGGCTGAATGTTGATGTACTTATGACACATGATGTTTGCGGACCGCCGACAATCGGAATCTGGAAAAATGAATTTGGCGAAAAGGCAAAAATATGGGATAAAAATAAACTTGTAGTTTTCCCTGATCATTACATCTTTACTAAAAATGTTCACGCTAACAGAAATGTTGATGTGCTTCGGAAGTTTGCAAAGGAGTATGATTTGCCTAATTATTATGATGTCGGAAGTCCGAGATATAAAGGCGTTTGTCATATCGCTCTTGCTGAAGAAGGTTACAATGTCCCCGGTACAGTTTTATTCGGGACTGATTCACATACATGTACATCAGGTGCATTTGGAATGTTTGCAACAGGAGTAGGAAATACAGATGCGGCTTTTATTCTTGGTACCGGAAAAATCTGGGAGAAAGTTCCTGAGTCGATGAAATTTACTTTTCATGGCAAGATGCCGGAATATTTAACTGCAAAGGATTTGATACTTCAGATTCTTGGTGATATTACTACTGATGGTGCAACATACCGTTCAATGGAATTTGACGGAGAGGCAATTTTCTCTCTGCCAATGCTTGAAAGAATGACGTTGACAAATATGGCAATTGAAGCCGGTGGAATGAATGGGATTATTCAGGCGGATAAAATTGCTGAAGAATATGTAAGCGAAAGAACTGATAAAAATTTTGAAATATTTATTAGTGACAGAGATGCAAAATATTTCAGCAAACATGAATATGATGTAAATAAAATTGAGCCGCTTGTTGCTAAACCGCACAGTCCTGATAACCGCGATACAGTGAAAAATGTTGAAGGCACAAAACTGACAAAATGTTATATCGGCTCGTGTACAGGCGGGAAAATCACTGACTTTATTAATGCAGCAAAAATTTTATACGGACAAACTGTAAAGACTTCAACGTTTATAGTTCCGGCTTCGACAGAAACAGCAAAGGAACTTGAGGGAGAAACTTACAAAGGACTTTCACTGAAGCAGATTTTTGAAAATGCCGGTTGTCAGATTGCTCAGTCATCATGTGCAGCTTGTCTTGGCGGACCTGATGATACATTTGGAAGAGCGGTTGATAAAGATGTAGTTATTTCAACCACCAACAGAAATTTCCCAGGAAGAATGGGTAGTAAAAAATCTGAAGTGTATTTAGCTTCTCCACTTACTGTTGCGGCTTCTGCCGTTAATGGTTTTATAACTGATCCAAGAAATTTTTTAATGTAAGGTAAAATATGGAAGAAAAAATTAGTGGTCTCGCATACGTTTTAGGCAATAATATTGATACCGACCAGATTATTCCGGCTGAACATCTGGTTTACAGTTTAACCGATGAAGAAGAGTCGAGAAAGTACGGACAGTACGCATTATCAGGAGTTCCTGTTCCGTTGGCTGGATTGCCTGAAGGCGGGAAGCAATTTGTTGAATCAGATTCTTATCAATCGAAATATTCAATAATCATTGGTGGTTCAAATTTTGGCTGTGGCTCATCAAGAGAGCACGCACCTTTTGCATTGCAGAAAGCCGGAGTAAAAGTAATTGTAGCCGAATCTTATGCAAGAATTTTTTATCGTAATTCAGTTGACGGCGGTTTTGTAGTTCCGTTTGAATCAACAGAAAAACTGAATGATAAAATTAAAACTGATGATGAAATTGAAATTGATTTTAAAGAAAATGAAATAAAAAATTTATCATCAAATCAGGTTTATAAACTGAAACCACTTGGCGATGTCCTCCCGATTATTGCAGCCGGCGGACTTTTTGAATACGCCCGCAAAAGCGGAATGCTTGAAAATTAAGGAGCAGAAATGACAAAGATTGAATTATTTGATACGACTTTAAGAGACGGAACTCAGGGTGAGGGAGTCAGTCTTTCTATACAGGATAAATTACTTATTACACAACGCCTCGATGAATTTGGTATTGATATTATTGAAGGAGGATGGCCCGGAAGTAATCCGAAAGATGAAGAATATTTTCAGAAAGTAAAATCACTGAAACTTATTCATTCAAAAATATGTGCTTTCGGCTCAACGGCTCGTTCTCCAAAGGCAGTTGAATCAGACCAGAATTTAAACAAACTCATACAGGCTGATACACCGTATGTTTCAATTTTTGGTAAGACTTGGAAATTTCATTCGCAGAAAAGTCTTGGTTTGACTGATGATGAAAATGCCGAGCTGATATTTAAATCAGTTTCATTCCTTAAAAATCATGGACGGAAAGTTATTTTTGATGCGGAACATTTTTTTGATGGTTATAAAGATGATAAAAAGTTTGCAATAAATATGTTATTAGCCGCTGAAAATGGTGGTGCTGATGTGATTGTACTTTGCGACACAAACGGAGGCTCGCTTCCAAGTGAAATTTTTGAAATTACAAAAACAGTAAAATCAGAAATATCAAAACCAATCGGGATTCATTGTCATAACGATAGCGAACTCGGTGTAGCTAATTCTATTGCGGCTGTTCAGGCTGGGGCAGTGCATGTTCAGGGTACGATAAACGGAGTTGGTGAAAGATGCGGTAATGCAAATCTTTGTAGTATAATTCCAAACTTGCATTTGAAAATGAAATTGGATTCAAATGTTTCGGGCAATATTTCTCAGCTTACAGGTATTTCTAATTTTGTTTATGAGTTAATGAATTTAAATCCTAATTCACGTGCGGCATTTGTCGGGAAATCTGCATTTGCACACAAAGGCGGAATTCATGTGAGTTCAGTTTTAAAAGACAGCAGAATGTATGAGCATATCGAACCGAAATCTGTCGGGAATTTGCAGCGTGTAATCGTTTCGGATTTATCAGGGCAGAGCAATATTAAATACAAAGCGAAAGAACTTGGAATCGATTTGCCGGATGAAAAAGAGTTCAGTAAAAATTTTGTACAAAATATTAAATCACTCGAATATGAGGGTTTCCAGTTTGATGGTGCAGAAGCTTCATTCGAAATTTTATTGCGTGAAGAACTCGGTGAACTTAGTCCGTTCTTTAAAGTAAATTATTCAAAAATAAATGTTGTATTCGGTGCAAACGGAGATGACGGATATTCAGAAGCTGTGCTGAAGGTTGAAGTGGACGGTGCGGAAGAACATACTGCTGCAGATGGAAACGGTCCTGTTAATGCTCTTGATAATGCTTTAAGAAAGGCACTTGTAAGATTTTTCCCTGAAATTTCTTCGGTTCATCTTGTTGACTATAAAGTCCGTGTGCTCGGTGACGGTGACGGTACAAAAGCACGCGTCCGTGTTTTGATTGAATCAAGTGACGGAGAATCTACTTGGTCAACGGTTGGAGTTTCAGAAAATATTATTAAAGCAAGTATGAAGGCAATTGTGGACAGTTTGAATTACAAACTCTTCAAGTCAAAAAAAATCAATTGAAGGTTAATTCAAATCAATCACGATTTCCTGTCCGTCCTTTGATAACTCAAACTTTGCTTTATCCCAAGAGGGAATGCCAATCAATGCTCTTGCGTTATTTGAAAAGCCGTAATCTTCAACAGGAATGCCGAAAAAGTTTGTATTCAGAGTTTTGTTATTGTCTTCATCATGAAATACTTTTATAGCATAGGTCCAAGCGGGATATTGCTGAAAATATTTTCTGATGTTCCATTTTTAATTTCTGATGATGCACCAATATACACATCATGAAAAGAATTGTAGATATCCTTAGAATTTGCCAAAGCAATTCTGATATAGCCGTTATTGCTTTTGACATTTTTAACAATCAGTTTCATGTTTGCAGATTTATCATTTGCAAAAACTGAAAAAGAAATTAAACAGATAAAGATAAAAAAGTAGTTTTTCATTGATTTTTATAGAGATTTAGCTTTATGCTAATATTAAAAACACCGTTTTGATTATTAAAAGTTTCATTAGGTGATTCAAATTCTGTGTGAATATCATGCACAAAATTCCCTACAAAATATCCAATTGCCGAAGCAAGAAAAACATCTGAAAGCCAGTGCTTGTCATAAACAATTCTCGAATAACCCGTAATAAATGCGGGTGCAAATGCAAGTACCTTCAGGTAATCACTTTCGAGATTATTTGCCAAAACTGTTGATAAAGAAAATGCAACCGCTGCATGTCCCGAAGGAAGTGCATTAAAATCATTATTTACAATGAAAGGACGGAAATATTTTGAAGATAAATTTTTATATGGTCTTGCTCTGCCAATTGCAGATTTTAACAGAGCAGTAATTACGCCGGTGTAAATAAATGACTGAAAAATTTCAAAGCCAATTCTCTTTGTTGTTTTATCTTTTACAATTAATCCATGCAAGTAGAATCCAAGACTGATTGGTATTGTAGATATTGGTTCTCCCCATGCTTTTCCAAATTCACTTACGGTACTTTTATCGTTCAGATTATTATTGTAAATGAATTCACGGACAGACTGGTCAGTTTGAATTAACGCAAAAGTAGAAGCAGTAACGATTCCAAGTTTGAGGTAATCACTGCTTTCCCAATTTTGGATATTGAAAACAAACTTTGGTGTTTCGTCTATAAATTGCTCAACACTAAAATTATTTTGACAAAAAACAGAAGAAGTCAAAAGGATTAAAAATGCAAAAATATTTTTCATTATTCTCTCTGATATTTAGCTGTAACTTTTATGAAACTAATAAGTCTAAAATGTGTAACAAATTTAATTATAAATGAGTGAGGATGAAATGAAAACTTATTTGACAAGCAAAAAATTATCTGTAATTATTTTAATCATAGCATCGGCATTATTATTTTGCCAGTCACCATTATTCTCTGCAGAAAGAAAACTGATTAAGGGGAAAAAGTTTGACGTTGAAAAAGGCGGTTTGCTGGAAGTCAGAGCAGATTTTGGAGATGTCACTGTTAAATCATGGACAAGCGACGAAGTAGAAATTAAAATTTTCGGGAATGAAAAAACTAAAAAAAACGTTCACTTTTCTTTTGATAAAAGCGGGAACGCAGTTACAGTTTTAGCAAAAAAGCCCGGCAAATTCGGTTTTAATGTTTTCAATAATTATTCGCTGAAATTTGAGATATGGGTGCCAAAAGAATTTAAAGTAAAAATTACCACAGCCGGCGGTGACGTGAAACTAATTAATATTAACGGTAGTTTTGATGTTGAAACATCAGGAGGAGACATTAATTCAGAAGATAATATTGGTTTTATAAAGGCAGAAACTTCAGGCGGAGATGTTGAAATAAAAAATCATAAAGGAAATGTAAAAACAGAAACTTCCGGCGGCGATATTAAAATTCAGTCGTTTGGAAATGTGAATTGCAGTACTTCCGGTGGTGATATTAATTTAATTGTTGAAAATGGCTCTGTTCAGGCTACGACTTCGGGAGGTGATGTGTCATTAAAATACTGGGGAACTAACAAAGGGATTTTTTGTGAAACAAGCGGCGGGGACATTACCTGCGTTCTGCCGGATAATTTCAAAGCAGATGCAAAACTGGAAACTTTAGGCGGAAGCATCAACCTTGATTTCCCAAATGCAAATACAAGAAAAATTTCGCATTCGAAATTTGAAGGCAGACTAAACGGCGGCGGCGAAAAAATGGAATGCAGTACTTCCGGTGGCGATATCGAAGTGAGAGCTACAAAGTAAAGAAATTCACCATGAAGGCACTAAGCTCACGGAGATTCACTAAGTGATTCTTCGTGTTCTTAGTATCTCAATGGTGTTTTTCATTCTACCTTTTAAGCAAATAGTTCACAGAGAATCACTTAGAGACTTGATAAAAAAAATCAAAAGTGTTTTATAATTTTATTTTTACGATAAGAGATTTAATATTTCATTAATCAGATTATTCCCTTTATCTTGTGCATACCACAAATGAATCATTGGCAAAAATTCTTCTTTTGTTAATCCTTCGGATTTCCATTTATCTATTTGATTGACCAATTCAACCGGGCGTGGTCCCCACTGGAAAAGTTCGTCTCCAAATTCACTGAAAACTACAAGCTTTGGAATGCTTCGTGATTTACCGTCTGTCAGATACAAATCCATAATATCAAGGTTCTTATCGCGGTAAATAATTTTTAGCTGAATATTTTCATTCAATTTGGAAATTTCATAAATGAAAGGCAGGTTTTGCGCTGAATCGCCGCACCAAGGTTCTGTAATTACCATCCAAATCATTTGTTTGTCAATGATATTCATAACTGAAATAAGCTTGTCATTCGGCTTGAATGTTTTATGTATTCTCTGTGTCCGCTGATAATTCAATTTTGTGTAGTTCAATAATTCCAAATCTTTTGGTGATAAATTATCAATGTTTTCTGAATCAATTTTGTTCTTGAAATTTTTCAAATATGTTTCGTAACTGATATCCGCAAAATTTATTTTTGAAAGCAAATTTTCTGTTTTCATAACGTCCTTTCATTTTATAGTTTAAACTATACAAAGATAAAAAAAGTTTAACTTTATGCTGACATTACACAATCATTCTTTTTATACATTACTGAAGGGCTGCAACAGTCCTCAAAAGATTGTCGATCATTCAAAAATGCAGAATGAAAATTATGCTGCTCTGACAGACACGAACGGAATGTACGGTGTGATTCAGTTTGCAAAATACGCTGAGCAAAATAATATCAAACCGATTATCGGAGCAGAGATTGATGACCCAGCAGATAATAATCTCAAGGCAATTTTTATAGCGAAGAATAATGCAGGTTACTCAAAACTTTGTGCATTAATAACAGCAAGAAAATTAAAAGACGATTTTAAACTTGCTGATGTCTTCAAAGAAAATCTTTCAGACTTCTTCATCATTTCATCTTCGCTTGAATTACTGAATTATTTAAATCAATCGGGACTAAACAAAGAACAAACCTTTGCTGAATTAATTATCACAAAAAAATCAAAGCAGGCGACAAGAAAATTGTATGATTTTGCACGGGGCAATAAAATTAAAATTATTGCCTCGCGTCCGACATACTTTGCTTCCAAAGAAGATTTTATGCTGCATAAAATTTTATCAGCCATTAAACACAGAAGCACAATTACAAGTATCAGTGAAGATCAATTAGTTGATGAAGAATATCATTTCCAGACGAAAGAAGAATTTGAAAATGAATGGAAGAAAATCCCCGAAGCGTTGAAAAGCATTGATTTTATTGTTCGGAACAGCAATGTCAATTTTGATTTCGGCAAACTGAAATTTCCTGTATTTAACAATCTTACAGATGAAGAAGCCCGGATTTTGCTATTGGAAAAATGTTATACCGGCTTGAAGAACAGATATAAAAAAGTCACAGAAAAAATTCTGACCCGAATGCATTATGAACTTGACGTAATAAATGGACTTGGATTTTCGAATTACTTTTTAATTGTCTGGGATTTGGTTCAGGAAGCAAAACGTCGTAATATGATGCTGATAGGA
>PFVB01000081.1:0-5639 GCA_002790395.1 Ignavibacteriales bacterium CG_4_9_14_3_um_filter_34_10
TGTGTAGAAATATACTCCGGAAGTTAAATTATTCATTGTAAACTGTACATTATACATTCCCGCAGGTTTATTTTCGTTAACTAATGTTGCCACTTCATTTCCCAGAATATCATAAACAACTAATTTCACATTTGACATTTCACGTTTGACGTTTGACGGAATTGAATATTGTATTGTTGTACTTGGATTAAACGGATTCGGATAATTCTGAGCCAAAGAAAATTTGCTTGGAATATTTTCATCTTCCACAGACGAAACATTTTTTATGTCACTGTATTTTCTTGGTTTAATCTGATATCCGCTTGTAAAAGGCGAAACTTGATCGTACTGAGAAAATATTCCTGCAATATCTTTCGGATAAGTCGGTTCCGGATTTGAACCTAAATCCGTGCTGCTGTCAATGTGTAATGTTAACAAACTCGGACCACCATTGTCTGAAATTGTAATGTTTTGACCCGCAAGCCATGAACCACTAAGTTTACTTGCATTCTTAATTAATACCAAAGTGCTTTCCAAATTTTCGGCGTTTGAAAGAAGCTGCGAAATAGTTTTTTCATTTGGGATGATTTCAACGCCTTTTCCATTATCAACAATATCTGTTAGGTCTGCCGGTACAAGCTCAACGCTGCCATTAAAATTTGTCAGCTTTCCTGTAATTGTGTATTCATTCCCTTCAGCAACAGGAAATGAAGCTGAGTTTGCTTTATAAACCAGCATTCCGCCGGTTGAATCCTGCAAATTAACTTCGAGATGTGTGGCAGAAAAAATGTTGTTTGAAACAGTTGCAACACCTCTTACCTTTGTAAATAAACCCGAATAAATCGGATTCCCATTTACATCAGTCTGATGAAGATCAATCATTTTCGAGGTTCCGGCCAAAACGGATTGAAATGATGTCATCGTTTCATTATTTTCATTATCATAAGCAAAAATACGATATTGAATGAGCGAACCATTCGTAAAGGCGGAACCGGGAATTTTAGCTGAAAATGAATTAGTCGAAACTTTACTCATTGCAACAGAATTTTCATTTCCATTATCAACTTTATATTTTACAATTGCAGAACTTATGGTTACATCATCAACAATGTCCGCAGTAACTGAAAAATCTTGGCTAACTTCCGGAACTAACACATCTCTTTGAATATTTGTAATTATTGGTTTTGAAGCGAGAGACCAGATTTTCACAACATATTCAGGATGATCAATAAATGGATTTCTGTTTTTCTGATAGCCAAAAATTATTTCGTTACGATTTTTTTCAAACTCATCCGGCGGATCTTGCATATGCCATGCTAATAAAGTTGATAGTTTCCCGATTGTTCCGGCAGTGGTCGAACCAACAACATCAACAAGCTGCAAATCAAGTTCACCATTTTCTCCTTCATATCTTACATCCATATAAAACAACATTCTTGCAACATCGCCCTTTACTGCATCTCTTGGTTCCCATGAATCTTCGTCATACTTACAGCCAGTTGCTTCCGGATGAGGATTTCCGCCCCAGTCAAAATCAAGATTACTTCGAGATGAATTCACTGTTGCATCTTCTGGCCTGACATGATGAATATCTGTTCCCGGTCCGGGATTTGTATCAAAGCCACCGCGTGATTGAGCCCAAACATGTTCTCTGTTCCAATCATCAACTCCGCCACCATTTGAATTTTCACTAATTGATTTTCCCGAATAAATCAGAATTACATTGTTTTTATTATTTGGATCTTCATCAGTATTTTTTAATGCACCCCACAAAACATCGTAAGTATATTGTGTGTGTCCCTTTATTAGATTATTTAAAGCCAGACGCAATTCATTTCCCGATAATGTTGATGATATTCCGGAATAATAATCATTTCCTTCTGTAATAGATAAAGTAAATGTAGTGTTGATTCCAACTTCTGCATGATTACCACCGGTAACATTTTGAATCGAAAAGATCAAAGTTTCTTCGCCTTCGGTAATTCCGTCATTTGTAATTGTCAAAGAAACTAATTTCGGTACAGAACTTCCGGCGGGAAAAACAATGTGCTGCGAAGTAAAATTATTAATGTCTTCAGCAGTTCCGGTTCCTCCTGTCAGTGAAATATCACAGACTGTTGAATCTGTAAGCGATGGGTTGATTATAGTAACATTAAAAGAATAAGTCCCGGCAGTTTCATTTGTGCTGCCAGCAGTTGTTTCAAACTGAACAAAAGTTTTGCCAGCTGCTAATGTTGTTACTGAAATAACATTAGAGTTATCACTTATTCCGTAACTGTTGCTTGCCCGAATGCGGTAAAAATATTTTGTAGTTTCAGTAAGGTTTGTAACATTTGCAGAAGTTACATTCGCAACATTCAAATTTTCATATCCCGAGATGTAATTTGTAAAAAATGTATCTGAAGCAACATCAATAAAATAAGATGAGGCTGCGAAAGAAGAATTCCAGTTTGCCTGAAAACTTGCAGAACCTACGGAACTTGCCTCAAGGGCAACAGGAGTTTCAGGAGGATTTCCACTGCTTGAAGTTACAGTAAATGAACCTGTCGGCATTGAAATTAACGAATTGCTTTTTGTCCAGTTTACCGGATTGCTAATTAAAATCAATAATTCATCTTTGGTTCCGCTCGTCCCTGCCATATTATAAACAGCATTATCATTGTCAGTACCAGCTTCACCTAATGCAACTGCATTGACGCCGTTTGTTAATCCTACAGGTAAAGCAGAAGTGTTTGAATTTGTTGCGTCAACCCAAATATCTCTATAAGTTGAAACTGCATAAATAAAATTTGGCGAAGATGATGCCCCTTGAAATGCAATTAATTGATCTCCGGCTGTTGCCAATGCAAGTCCGTTAGTCCCAACACCGGGGTCACTGTCAACTGTAAAATTGGCTGAGTTTCCAACAAAAGAAATAATCGTACCTGCCGTAATTAAACCCGGGGCTGTATATTTTACGGCACCTTCTGTACTATTAAATGTCCCGTCAGATTTTATTCCCGAATCAGTGAATCTTATTTCTGTTCCGGACTGCAAATCAACCAGATTGACAAAAGCAAAATCATCAGGATTATCAGCATTAATACCAATAATCGCAATATCTCCGGGCTGCAAGGTTTGAGAAAAAAGATTTATAAAAGGAATAAAAAGCAAAAATAATTTCAGCATTAATTTCATTATAATTTTCTCCGTTAAGTTATAGGAAAAGAAAAGCGACAATAAGTGCCGCTTTTCATATTGAAATATAGGAATTTAACAAATAAAGTGTTTTAAATAATTGTTAAGTTTTATTAACCGAAGGTATAGAAAACCCTTAATCTTAAAGAGTCCTTTATTAAATCAGATGTTCTGCTGAAAAAATAAATCAGCAAAAACAACAGAACCATCAAAACAAGTTTTTTAATTGCGTATTATCGCTGCAATCTGCTGAGCCTGCTTTTGATTGTATTCGAATGCGATTGATTTATAATTCACAAGATCAACTATTGTCCCAATCATACAGATTCCGCCAGTAAGCAAATACAAAATACCCATTCCAATCTGATCAACAATAAACCGCTGAACGCCGGCAACACCTAAAAATCCAACAAGAGTAAGGAGTAAAATTGTCTGCGGATCTTTTCTGCGAACTCTATAAACGTTCGCAAATTGGGAGGCTTCATCATCCGTCATATTTTTAATAAGCGAAGAAACAAATGCCTGTTCTTCTCCAATTAATTCAGGTAGTAACTGCAGTACGTTTGCCATTATATGCCTCCGTCATTTTTGATTTATCAAAATTTTTTATGATTAAATTTATTATTCTTGTAGAAATCAGAATTAATGCAAGTATTCCGAGTGGATGCATATCAAAAGAGCCTTGAATATCTCCATGAAAAAATAATGAGATTGCTCTTCCAAGTCCGCAGCCGGGACAATTATCAATCCCGAGTAATTTGAACCCACAAAGAGTTAAATGGCCTTCCGCAAATGGATTTATGTTATAAAGATAAATCAGCCCGCTTAACCAGAGCAGAGCCTCAAAATTTTTTGATAATATTTTAATTGCGAATTTCATCTTTGTCAGTAATTTTATTTCATTAGACGCATACTAATTGATTGAGTTCAATTCCATGAAAGCTTTTTTTGATTCCGACATAAATTTTTTAACCAGCTCGCGGGATTTTCGGCCTGATGAGTTTTCCACCCCCGTATGCACGTCCACACCGGAAGGTTTTACAAACTTTATCGCTTCATAAACATTTTTAGGATTCATTCCGCCTGCCAATATTACCGGTTTGCCTGATAATTCACATATTCTTTTACTGATATTCCAGTCATGTGTCAGACCGGTTGCACCGCTTGCACCGGTTTTGGGATTAAAAGTGTCAGTAATAAACGCATCAACATATTCATCCATCTGTTGCATTTTTTCAAAGAGACGTTCATTGTTTTGCTCTCCAATCACCAGACTTTTTATTATTGTTAAACTTGGTTCTAATTGTTTTACATTTATTAATTCTTCAACTGTAATTTCGCCATGAAGTTGAATTATGTTTGAATTCATTTTCTCGCAGAAATTTACTATTTCCGAAGCATTATTAAGATAAGTAATCAGAACAGAATGAAAAGGATGATTGATTTTTGAAATTATTTCCGCCGCCTGCAGTTCAGATAAATCTTCTTTGTTTACCGGCAACCTTAACGGGAAGCCCAAAAACATTACGTTTTCTGACATCAGCATTTCTGCTTCCTCAAAATCAATTACTCCGGCAACCTGAATAAAATTTTTAAACATAAGTTATCAGTTATTAATTTTATGTGTATTAAAAAAATAAATGTTTAATCTGAGAAAGTAAAACCATGGAAAATATTTTATCCTCCGAAAGTGAAATTGAATTGTTTCTAAATACAAATAATTTTACTGTTCTTTATTTCAGCACGCCCGATTGCACTGTCTGCAAAGTTCTGAAACCAAAATTAATTGAGTTTCTGGAAGAGAATTTTTCAAAGTTTAAATTCGGATACGTTGATTTATCGCAACTGAAAGAATCCGCAGCCCAAAGAAATATTTTCACTGTTCCAACAATTTTGTTTTTATATGAAGGAAAAGAATTTATAAGAAAAGCCCGTCACATTAATTTTGGTGAACTGTATGACGAGCTTTCAAGATTTTATTCAATGGTCGAATAACTATTTTTTCGAAATCTTTAAAAGTTTATTTTTCTCGCGTCCTTTTGTTCGCATCGGATCTCCGGAATATCCCAACTCTTTCCAGTTCAGGATTTTCTCGCCTTTAACACCGTGACACTGCGTACATTTGAGAGCTTCTTCCTTTGGAGAAACCATGTGATTGACAGAAAGATATGATTCTGCTTCAATGAAACTTACTTTCCCTGAAAATGCAAGCTCCATCTCTTTCATTCCGATTTCAGCCGATGAATTCCAATTGTTTGTTTTTGCCAAACCGCTATTTCCGTTGACTTTTAGCGGAATTAAATAATTATTTGATTCATCAAACGGGAGTTTGCCTTTAACTAATTTGAACGGATAAATTTTTGCTTTTGCGTCAGAAATGCTTGCATCAGGTTTCACCAAAACTGCTGTGTATTTAGCGTCAATTTTTTCACCAACCGAATAATACTTATTTGTTCCGCTGTACCATAAATATTGTGGCTTAA
>PFVB01000081.1:5655-13137 GCA_002790395.1 Ignavibacteriales bacterium CG_4_9_14_3_um_filter_34_10
CGAATTATTTTCAAAACTCTTTTCGCTTTTCGATTTTGACCAGTCAACAAAAATTTTTGTAGAATTCTCTTTTGCAAATTCGCGGATATGACAGGTTTCGCAGGCAACATTTTTTATGTGCTTGTTTAAAGTCGGGCTTTTATGGGTTTTATCATTATGGCAATTCATGCAAGAAACTGTTTTGCTGTCAGCGCCACTGATTTTATGACCCTTCGATATATGGCAAGTTGTACAATTAAAATTTTTGCCACCCATGTGAACATCAATATTCTTGCCGGGTTTTATCAAACTTTTATCCAAATCACCGTGACGGATATCTGAGCCTTTTTGAGAATCGAAATGACACGTACCACAATTTTTCCGGCTTGGCTTTTTAACGCTTTGAGCAACTTTTACGATGTCGTAATTCTTGGTGTATTTTGAATATGTTCCTGTTTGTTCGTGACAAATCAAGCAATCAATATTGTTTACATCATTCGGATTTTCTTTTGAATAAAAACTAACATGATTGAACTGACTGGCAGACAAATCTGAATTTGGTGCGACACGGAATTCATAGGAAAGTGATTTGTTATAGAAAAAAGACTTATCGGATGACTTCCAATTCCAATGTCTTGAAGCAAGAACTTCCTCGCCAATCCCATCGTGACAACCTAAACATGTTTCTGTTACTTCCTGCAAAGTTTCGAAAGGTCCTTCAATCAGTTCTTCATGATTTTGACTTTGGATTTTGTCAGTAAAAATTATTAAAATAAAGAGCATAAAAAACTTTTTCATCATTTCTCCGAAGTAAGCAAATTCTTTTTTTCAAATATAATTTAGTTGTTTGATTTGTGAAAGATTTTGCGAGTTGCGAAAGCAAAAATTATCGCTCAGGGTTTTTCTTCGCCTTGAAAACCCAAAGTTCACTGAATAGAAAATTTGAAATTGTTCCACCCAAAATTCCTATCAGGTTTGAAATTAAGTAGAATATTCCAAAAAATTCGGTGAGTACAATTAACACAACATAATTGATCGCAGCACCGAACGAAGCCGAAATGTAATATCTCATCATTCGTTGTAAAAAATTATGCGTTTTTTCATCACTGTTTTTCCACGTCCAAAAATCATTGAGAAGAAAATTTGTGAGTATCGATAGTCCCACAGAAAAAATTGAAGCTATCGGAATTATCAGCCCAAGTACATCGTGACATAGCCAAAGTACTGCCGAGTTTACAACGATTCCGCTGCCTCCGACAATTCCAAATTTTATAAATCGAATTAATAATTCTTTATTCTTCAGTTCCATGATAATTGACACACAAATAACAGTTTATGATTCTTGTAGTTATTCCGAAAAACTTATATTCAAATTTTTTAATTGGCTCAACCTTGTCAAAATATTTTTCCACCAATCCGAGTTTTGCTTTATATTCTTTGCGATTATCAAAAACATACAAAGCATTTTTCCCTTTCAGTTCATTTGGATTACTCCAATAGTCAAATTGCAGTGCCCGCTGTCCAAAAATATTTTCCGCGTAAGTATTTTGTTTGTCCGGAAGATAAAATTTTGTCATAGCCGCACTTTTATAAGAATTGCCAAAAACAAAAACCTTCTCTTTTCCGCCAAGTTTATTCTGAATTTGATAAATTTTTCCTGCTGCATCTTTCCATCCGCTCCATGTATTGCCTTCACCCAAAGGAATGTTCGGGAAAATCATTACAGAATAACCGATAATAATTAATCCGACCGAAATAATCACAAGTGTTTTTTTTAACCGTATTTTGGAAGCAAATACAACATCTGCTGATAAAATTATTGCACCAAGATAACCCGGCAGAAGCCAGTTCATTTTAACAAGACTTTTAAAACTGACATAAGTAAAAAGTATAATTGTGACTGCAGCCGAAAGAAAATAAATTCCTGCGTTGAAATTGTTTTTTATTTTACCGAACCATTTTTTCAGTGTTATAGCAATTAAAACAAAAACGAATGGAGTAAGCATAAAGAACTGACTGACAATCAACTGAAAAAAATATTTGAATGTAAATGCTTTTGTCTTCTCAGCCCGTTCAACTGTCTGAAAAAGAAACGAAGCCCATTCATGCCTGAAATTCCAGTATAAAACCGGAGTGAAAACAATTACAGAAACAATCACTGCCAAATAAATAAAAGGATTCAGAAGTTCTTTTCGCCTTACTTTTGAAATAATGAACATGATAAAAATTGCAACAGTAATTATCACCATTGAATATTTACTTAGCATTCCCAAACCAAGTGACAGACCCGCAAGTATCCAAAATCTGTTTTTATTTGTAAGTAAATATTCCTGGACGGAATAAATAACGAGCAGCCAAAAGAATAGCAACGGTGTATCCGGAACAATGGTTACAGAATATAAATGCCCAAAGATTGTAAGATTGTAAATCAAAAGACTCAAAAATGATTTTTTCTCCGACTCACTTTCCGATTGAAACGTCATAAAAAATCTTTTTGCTGTAATATATAAAAGAAACTGGGTTAAAAATGACCAGACGACAGCGAGGAATTTTACTCCAAATGAATTGTCTCCAAAAATATTTGTGCCGAGCCAAATCGAATAAGCTGTCATAGGAGGATGATCAAAATATGAAAAGTCCGGATTCTTTGAATAGTACCAGTAATACGCTTCCTGCGGAGTAATCGGAATAAATGCGATATAAATTAATTTCAAAAAAGAAGCAGCCAAAAGAAATTTCAGCACGGTTTTGGTATTACTATTTTGAAAATATTTATCTAAAACAGATAGCATTAATTCGTACTTCCCGATTTTATTTTTATTTTTTTATGCTACTAATATAAAACGAACCAAATCCAATAACTTGCCGGCAGAGAGCAACAAGAGGAAAAATTTTTCTGTTCAAGTATTTTTATGTGATATTAATCATGGCAATGAGAAGAGAAGACAAATATTTTTCAACCAGTAATTAAAAAATTTTAACAGAGGGTAATTGGGAAGTTGGCTGGGCTTCCCGATTTAATAACGGAATCAAATGACATTAAATGATATAATTTTTTCTTCGGTTGCAATCTTTTTTGGGTTTGTTTTCTTCCTGATAATAGTTCTTTATTTAATTTCTTCCTTCAAAAAGGACTGAATTCGCACTATTATTCCTTTTCCTGATTAAAAGTAAATATTTTCTCTTTTTTTTCGATAATCTTTTAGAAAATTCAATTACTGAAAAAGGAATTCAAAATGAAAATACTTGTCGATGAGAAGTATTTCAATCTCGAGAAGGAACTCGAATATTTAGAGCCAAGAATTGAGTATGAAAGAATAGTTGATAAAAATGTTTCCCAGATCAAAAATTCCGGAATCAGCAAATCTTATTTTGATTTTTTTATTTTTGATTTAAGAGAAAATATTAATCATACATCAGAAATTATTAATGAGATTAAAAAATACAATCCAAACATCAAAACAATTGCAATTACTTCAAAAAAGAATGGAAGATATCAGGGCTCATTTTTTTTCCGCGGAGTAGATTTGTTTTTGTATCAGGAAACTGACAGGGAATTCTTATTAAGCTATCTTAAAAGAGCTCACATCCGTCTCTCTAAAAGTTCATAAAACCCACGTAACTTTTTTATTTTAACTCAGTCTAAATAAAAAAATTTGGGGGTCAATATGCGACTGAGTACTTTTATTTTATTTTTTGTTTTTGCAAGTTTATTATTTGCGCAGGATAACAGTGAAGTGTATGAAGATTCTCTTGATACTGAATTTGTTTGTTCTGAAAAGAGTCTGAATATTCCTTTGCCAACCGTCGGATTTAGTCTTGGCAATTCAAAAAATTTTAACGGGATTAGAATTAATTACAATGATTGTGGTGTGGGCGTAATAAACGGAATAAACATCACTTTCTGGAAATCAAATAATTTTAAAAATCAGATTGTAAACGGAGTTTCACTTGGATTAATTCCGATGAGCGGAAGTTTGCATGGCTTTTCTTTTGGGCTTGGCGGATTAATTGCAAGCAAGTCAATGATTGGTTTTAATTTCGGTGGATTGGCTTTGGTTTCTCAGGAAGGAATTGCTGGCATTAATATTTCCGGTTTAGCTTCGGTTTCACAAAACCGAATTGCAGGCATAAATATTAGCGGAATGGCTAACGTTTCTCAAGAAAACATAGTGGGCTTTAATTTTGCAGGTTTAGCAAATGTGTCGCAAGCAAAAATGATAGGATTAAATATTTCGGGTTTGGCTAACGTCTCCCAAGATTATTTATTGGGTTTTAACTTTGGCGGTTTGGCAAATGTATCACAAACTGCTTTATTGGGAATAAATATTTCCGGGCTTGCAAATGTTGCCAAAGAAAATTTAAATGGTTTCAATCTTGCTCTTTTAGCCAATGTTTGCAGTGAAGGAAGTATTTCCGGACTGTCGTTTACACTGGGGAAAATTTTTGCTGAACAGGAAATTAAAGGAGTCAATTTTGCCGGATACAAAACCGACTCGCAAGAATTTTCAGGAATTAATATCACTCCTGTTTGGACAGAAGTCGAAAATTTATCCGGATTTTCTTTTTCGCTTTACAATGAAATTTATGGTAGACAAAATGGAATTTCAATCGGTCTTGTTAATTATGCAGAAGAATTACACGGCATTCAAATCGGTTTGATTAATATTGCAAAAAACAAATCTTCTTTAAGAATTTTGCCAATATTTAATGCCAACCTGTAAAGTAAAATTAATCCTGTTGATTTTTTTTAAATATATCGTCGGGAATTCCCTTGTTGACTTTATAGTTTGAATAAAAAACAATCACATTTCCCTGCAGTTTTCCTCTTTGAATTTTCTGTAAATCTTCTTTTGGATTTTGATTTTGGGAAGTTGAAGGTGAATCTTCTGAATTAAAAGAAAATTCAACCCGTGTTGGAAGACCGTATTTTATTGAAGAATCATCATATTTCATATTGATACTAATCTCGCCGCTTTTCTTTGTTACACTTGCTATTTTTCTCACAACTTTATTTTTTGAATCAATCCAAAATGTAGAAAGTAAAACATCGGATGTATCGCTTAGCGGAATTACTTTGATTACATCAAGCGAAATATTTTCTATTTGTTCTGTTCTGATATAAATAGCTTCGTATTTTTCAGATAATAATTTGTTCGGAGAAAAGTTTAACCCTTGTTTTGGAAGCATTGCAAATCCTTTTGATTCCATTTTTACTTTATCAGGTTGTTTGAAATAAATTTTTGCTGTTGTTTCAGGAACTTTGAACAAATCAATATCCACTTTGATTCTTACATCTGCGGAATAATCTTTAACCTTACTAAATTTTGCGTTAACTGCCTCAAGCAAAACTTTTGGTTCTTTTGTCTGCGCAAATAGTTGGGTGACAAATAAAAAACACACGCTGAAAATTCCAAAATAATATTTTAGTTTCATGATAGAATATCTTTCCTTTTGAAGATTAAAAAAGTAATAGTGAACAACCCAACAATATGTCCGAGTAGCACGAGCATCGATTTAAATAAATTTGAATAATCAATCGGGACATCAAATATCGATGTCCATTGTGTCATGTGAGTAACAAACAAATACGGGCGAATTTCTTTCAAGCCTTCAATATTCAATGCAGAAAGAATCATGAAAATTATAATTACAGCCATAGTTGCAAATATTGGTCCGATTGCATTTTCAACAAGCGAAGAGAAAAAAAACGAAAGACTTAAAATCACTCCCAAACTTAATGCAGCAAAACCATAAGCAAAAAAGAACCGCCAAAGGATATCATTTTTTGCAAAAACGATAATACTCTTCTGCACAACAATAAGTTCGCCAGTTCCAAAAATCAAAAGACTAACCCCAAGACTCATCATCATGAGGAAAAACAAAAGAAGAATTGTGTAAATTAATCCCGCAATAAATTTAGACATCACAATTTGGAATCGTGAAATAGGGCGTGTAATCAACATTCGGTAAGTTCCGGCTGTTGCTTCTCCTGCAAGCAAATCTCCGCCGACAAGAACTATTAAAAACGGAATATGAATATAAAGAGCCTGCAAAACCAAGTGGGCAACTAAATATCCATTCAATAAATTTCCCGTGTATTCAAATGAGTCACGAAAACTTCTTGTGGCAAAACTTAAATAACCACTGCCTTGGAAATATATTGCTGTTTGAACTATTCCAACTAAAAGACCAACGGCAGCAAATCCGATATAACTCCGCCATTTCCTGAAAATCTTTGAAAGCTCAATCCCGATCAGCATTATCATTCTTCTAATCCTTCAGTAATTTTGAAAAAATAATCTTCGAGCGAGCGGGTTGGGATTATTGAAGTAACATTTATTTTAAGCTCAACAAAAAATTTATTCAGAACGGGGATTTCATCTTTTGTCAATCCAAAAACAAAATTTTTGTCGTCAGATTTTATAAGTTTTTGAGCCCACATACTTTCATGAATTATATCTCTGATTTCTCCATCACTGCTTAGTTGAAAGGATACTTCATTCTTTCCGTTATTCAATAAATCTTGAACAGAACCTTCAATTAAAGATTTTCCTTTATTTATAATAATCATTCGCGAGGCAATTATTTCAACCTCCTTTAAAATATGCGATGAAAGAAAAATGGTTTTTCCCTTTTCCTTTGAGAGATAAACAATCAATTCCCTGATTTCTTTAATTCCCTGCGGATCCAATCCTGTTGTCGGTTCATCAAGAATTATAAGTTCGGGATCGTGCAGAAGAGCCTGTGCGAGTCCAAGCCGTTGTTTCATTCCATGCGAGTAAGTTTTGACTTTACTTGATGCTCTTTTATCCAAGCCAACTAACTCGAGAATTTTCATTATATTTTTGGATGATACATCAGCACCGGAAATTTTCCCTAATATTTCAAGATTTTTGAATGCCGATAAATACAAATAAAAATCGGGCTTTTCGACAATAGCACCAATATTTTTCAAAATCTCTCTCCTGTTTGAAAAAAGATTTTTTCCAAATATTTTAATTTCACCAGAGGTCGGATTAATTAATGATAAAAGCATTCGGATTGTTGTGCTTTTTCCTGCTCCATTTGGGCCCAGAAAACCAAAAACATCGCCACGGTAGACATTTAGAAAAAGATTATCAACTGCCACCAATGATTTAAAGTTTTTTGTTAAACCATTTATTTCTATTATTTTTTCAGTCAATAATTCTCCATTTCATCTTTAGACTAAATTTTTTGAAATATTTTGCGATAATAAGAAGCTAAACTATGTATTATTATATCTGAAAAATATGAAAAAATCAATTATTAAGACGAACCTATTGATACTTTTGTTTCTGATGTTGTTTTTGTCTGCTTCTAATATTCTCGGTAAAAACAAGGATACCGCTTCATTAATAAAAAAATTAAACTCTTCTTATGGAATTGAAAAAGCAGATTTATTAAATCAGCTTTCGTATAATTTTTCCCAATTCGATTTTGAAAGATCTCAGGATTATGCTTCTCTTGCACTAAAACTAT
>PFVB01000004.1:0-4351 GCA_002790395.1 Ignavibacteriales bacterium CG_4_9_14_3_um_filter_34_10
GGTCATATTACGGTGACCGCGCAACACATTATCTCTTTGGTGAGAAAGCCATTCTGCCCTATAAAATTGGTTTTATTATTTTTGTTTTCATTGGTGCAATTGCAGAACTCGAAACAATCTGGGCTTTCGGAGATGCTGCATTGGGATTTATGTCTGCACCAAATTTAATTTCGATTATCCTGCTTTCGGGAGTTTTGAAAAAAGACGTGAAAAAATATTTTTCAATAAAACATGAACCGTATAAAAAGTAAATTAATTGCAAAAAAAAGCGAAGCCGGATTTACAGCTTCGCTTTTATTATATTTTATCTCTTTTAATTAAAAAATGTCTTTGCTAATTCGTAAAATTCCGGATTAACAGTTTTCAGTTTACCCGTAGCTTCATCTAAACTGACACCAACAATTTGACTTCCTTTCAGGGCAGCCATTTTACCAAAATCTTTACTATTAACAAGTTCTGCAGCAAATATTCCAAAACGTGTCCCCAATACTCTGTCAAAAGCAGTCGGTGAGCCACCTCTTTGAATATGCCCAAGAACAGTTGAACGTGTTTCAAATCCGGTTCGTTTTTCAATTTCTTCAGCGATTATTTCAGCAATTCCACCAAGCATAACATGACCGAATGAATCTTTTTTCAAACTTGCCAAAACAAAGGAGCCATCTTTATCAGTTTCTTCTTCTGTTTTAACTTTTGCACCTTCAGCAACACAAATAATACTGAATTTCTTACCTCGTGCATGACGTTTTTTTACCGCATCAACAATATCGTTTATATCAAAAGGAACTTCGGGAATTAAAATATAATCAGCACCGCCAGCAAGTCCGGCATGCAATGCAATCCATCCTGCATGTCTTCCCATCACTTCAACAACCATTACTCTTTCATGAGATTCTGCGGTAGTATGAAGCCTGTCGATAGCTTCAGTAGCTACATTTACAGCTGAATCAAAACCGAAAGTATAATCCGTAGCATTTAAATCATTATCAATTGTTTTCGGAACACCAACAACATTTAATCCGGCTTTAAATAATTTTGATGCAATTCCAAGTGTGTCTTCCCCGCCGATAGCTACAAGTGCATCCAGTTCCATTGCCTTAAAATTTTCTTTGGCAATATTTTCGCCATTTTCAATTTTATAAACATTAGTTCTTGAAGAGCCAAGAATTGTTCCTCCTTTATGAAGAATCCCCGAAATTGAATCCAAAGTCAATTCCTCATAATTTTTTTCAATCAATCCTTTCCAGCCGCGTTTGATTCCATAAACTTGGTGTCCATATTCGAGTGATTTTCTGACCACAGCTCGGATTACCGCATTAAGTCCGGGACAATCGCCACCTCCGGTTAAAACTCCAATTTTCATATTACTCCTTTATTTTATAGAATTATACAATTTTTAAATTAGCAAATTTCGATAGTAAAGTTTTAGTGACATCATGTTCAAAAGCCACAGTTACCTTTTGCATATCACCCGCTCCAGTAATTGCAATAATTTTTCCCATTCCAAAAACATCATGTGTAACGCGACTACCAACTCTCAATGATCTTTGCTCCTGACTGAAATCATAATCGTATCCGTGTTGATACAATTCATCATAAAACGATTTTTTCTTTCTGCCCGATCTTTTTCCGTATGGTCCATTTAATTCTTCAACAACATTTTCATCTAATTCATCAATAAACCTTGAACGGCTTTGATAGGCAACTTCACCAAATCTATAACGTGATCTTGCATAAGTGACATATACTTTTTTCTCGGCTCTAGTTATTGCAACATAAAACAATCTTCTTTCTTCATCAACAATTGAATCAGTATCAAATTTTCGATGTAACGGAAAAATATCTTCCTCACATCCAGTAATAAACACAACAGGAAACTCAAGTCCTTTTGAACTGTGAATTGTCATCATCGTAAGAGAATTATCTTTTGTGTCCATCATATCAACTCCAGCCATCAACGAAACGTCACCCAAGAAATCCTCAAGTTTAATTTTAGAATTATCTTTTTCGAATTGTCTGATGCTAGCTAAAAGTTCCAATACATTTTCATATCTTTGCATTGATTCAGATGTGCCTTCTTCCTTATACATTTTCAATACTCCAAGATCATCAACCAAAGCTGAGATTAATTCGGAAATCGAAAGTTTATCTTTTAATTCAACATATTTATCCAAAAGGATTTTGAATTGTTTTACATTTTTTTGAATTCTTTCTTTTACTTCAATTACTTCAAAAATCCGCGACATAGTTTGGAAAAGAGAAAGATTATGTTTCCTTGCAAATGCAATCATTTTAACAATTGAAGTGTTCCCGATTCCTCGCTGAGGATAATTCATAATTCGAAGAAGACTTTCTTCATCATTTTGATTGATTAAAATTCGAAGGTATGCAATCAAATCTTTTACTTCTTTTCGTTGATAAAATTCGGTACCACCCACAATTTTGTAAGGAAGTTTTTCTCGTCGCAGCGCTTCTTCAATTGCTCTGGATTGAATATTTATTCTATAAAAAATCGCGATATCATTTAACGATAATTTCTTTGTAGCAATTTCCTGTTTAATCTGCTTTGCAATCAAGAAAGCCTCATCTTTTTCATCCGAGCTTTTAATTAAAGTAACCGGCTCTCCATCCTCATTTGAGGTCCATAAAGTTTTGTTAATTTGCTCGGAATTATTTTTAATTATCGAATCAGCAGCCAGCAGAATATTCTTGGTTGAACGATAATTTTGTTCAAGTCTGAATATTTTAGCTTTTTCAAAATCCTTTTCGAAATCGAGCATATTTTTTATATCAGCGCCTCTCCAGCCGTATATACTTTGAGCATCATCACCAACAACACAAATCTTTGTCTTACCGTGAACCAGCAATTTCAACAATTCATATTGAGCATGATTTGTATCCTGAAACTCATCAACCAGAATGTACTTAAACTGTGATCTGTATTTTGCAAGCAATTTAGAATCACTATTTAATAATTCAATCGGTTTTAATAATAAATCATCAAAGTCCATTGAGTTATTTTCAAACAGCCGTTTATTGTAAAAAGGATATAAGTAGGCAACTTTTTTGTCAAAAATATTTTGTATATAATTTTTCGCAAATTCTTCAGGGTAAATCATTTTATTTTTCTGCTGGCTAATTTTATGCTGGACATGAGAAGGATTTAGATTATCGTTTGTCATGTTAAATTCTTCAAGCATATTACTTACTAATGAAACGGAATCTTCTTTGTCGTAGATGGAAAAATTACTTCTATAGCCAAGTTTCGGAGCTTCAGTTCGCAATATTCTTGAAAATATTGAATGAAAAGTTCCCATCCAGATTTGTTTTGCCTTGCTACTACCAATAAGTCCAAGAATTCTTTCCTTCATCTCATTAGCAGCTTTGTTTGTAAATGTTAAAGCTAAAATTGAGCTTGGCTCAATGCCTTCTTCAATTATGTAAGCAATTTTATGAGTTAAGACTTTTGTCTTTCCTGAACCGGCACCGGCAACAATAATATGTGGTCCCGAGTTGTAAACAACGGCTTCTTTTTGCACTTCATTCAATGATTTGAGGATCTTCATAAATAAACCTAATTTTTTGGAGTGCAAATATAGGCAATCATGATGAATTTAAAAAATTATGGGTAATGAAACCAATTAGTTAATTAAAAGTTTTTTATGAAACTATTCCAATTTATTAAAGGTTATTCTATTAAAAGGTCATGAAAATTTATAAATTTCAAAGAAAACAGCTATTCAAAACGTCTTTAGATAAATTATGGGAATATCTCTCTTCGCCTAAGAATTTGGACGATATTACACTAAAAGAACTAAAATTCAAGATAACTTCGGAATTACCCGTAAAGATGTACGCAGGACAACTAATTGTTTATAAAATTCAAATCTTGCCTTTTTTGAATCGCACTTGGGTAACTGAAATTAAAAATGTAATTGATATGGAGTATTTTATTGATGAGCAGAGATTCGGACCATACAAATTTTGGCATCATCAACATAAACTGGAAAAATCGGGAAATAACGTGATAATGCATGATTTCATTCATTATGCAATTCCGTTTGGAATTCTCGGTCAAATTTTGAATTTCTTTTTTATCAGAAAAAAATTGGAGAATATCTTCCAATACAGATTTGATTATTTGGATAAAAAATTCAATGGGAAATAATTACTCAATTTCGACTGCAGTTCCGCTAGCCGAAACCATGAGCATGCTTCCATTTTGCCCAACTGTTTCGTAATCGAGCTCAACTCCGATAACAGCATTTCCACCAATACTTTTTGCGTTTTCAATCATTTCAGAAACCGCAATTTGTTTTGCTGTACGTAATTCTTTTTCATGGGAAGCAGATCT
>PFVB01000004.1:4378-41836 GCA_002790395.1 Ignavibacteriales bacterium CG_4_9_14_3_um_filter_34_10
AAAAAGATCTTTGAACAAATTAGCACCCATTATCGCTTCGCCGGTAATTAATCCATGATATTTTTTTTTAATTTTTTTGCCTTCGATTGTATTTGTCGTAGTTACTAACATGACCCTCCTTTTCGTTATATACAAAAAATAAATAAAAAGTTTTTTCTGAAAGTGAATTAAATTATCTTTGAACCACAAATTTATTTTAGAATTTTACAGGTAAAAATGCGGAATACATTTGCTGAGATTAGCTTAAAAAATCTTCAAAATAATTTTCTAGAAATTAAAAGAATTGTCAGGGATATAAAGGTTCTGGCTGTTGTAAAAGCCGATGCCTATGGTCATGGAATGATTCAATGCGTTGATGCCTTATTGAGATTAAAAGCAAAATCTCCTGATTATTTTGGCGTAGCGCTAACGGAGGAAGGAATTGAACTAAGAAAATCAAAATTAACACGTAAGCCAATTCTTCTTTTTTCGCCGCTGGATAAAAATGAAATTGAAGATTATCTCAGGTTTGATTTAATGCCCACAGTTTCATCTGTAAATCATATTAGAATTTTATCAAAATTAACATTAAAGAAGAAACTCAAAATTCATATAAATATTGATACAGGAATGGGACGGCTTGGATTTGAGTATGAAGAAGCGGTAAAGAATATCAAAAAAATATCTCATATAAAAAACATAATCATTGATGGTATTTACACTCATTTTGCTTGCTCAGATGAAGCAGATCCGATTTTTACTTTACTCCAAGCAGAAAGATTTAAGAGTATTATTTATAATCTAAAAAAAGAAAGTATCTCTTTTGGATTAGCACATGCTGCAAACAGTGCAGCAATTATTAAATTTCCAGAATCATATTTTGATATGGTTCGTCCCGGAATTTCTCTTTATGGTTATCCTCCCGCTACGGAACTCTCAACAAAAATCAATCTCAAACCGGTAATGAGTTTAAAATCAAAAGTAAGCACAATACGAAAAGTAAAAGCAGGTAATTCAGTAAGTTACGGAAGATTATTTTTTGCCAAAGAAGATAGTTTTATAGGCTCATTACCAATAGGATATGCTGATGGTTTGAATAGGAATTTAACAAATTCAATAAGTATTTTAATTAAAGATAAAATGTTTTCGCAAGCAGGTAGAATCACAATGGATAGAATTATGTTTGATACAATGAATCAAAATGTGAAAGTTGGTGATACTGCAATTTTACTTGGAAATTCAAAATCGCAAAAAATTGATGCTTGGGATTGGAGCAAAATTTTAAAAACTATCCCTTATGAAATCACTTGTGGAATCAGTAAAAGAGTTCCAAGAGTGTACAGATGAAAGATTTCAATAAAGAATATTTGATTCAAACTATTATTGTTGCGTCGAACAATTTGCGTATGCATTCTGATAAAATAGAGTGTATTTCGATTATTAAAGAATTTTTATCTGATGATAATGAACTTGAAAAGAAAATATCCTACTTCAAAAAAGTAACAGAACTATCGAAATTTGGAATTAAACTTGGGGAAATTCATTCTTTTTTGCTGAACAACAAAATTGATTTTCTAAGTCTTTCGGATAGTTTCAAACTACACAGTAACCTTTTAATTACGGTATTGAGTTCAGTTCTTGATAATATTTCATCGCAAAAAATTAAAGAATTTTTGAATAATTTTTACGAAAAGCAAGTCAAGGAAAATAAAATCGGAGTGGATGAATTGACGAATAATTTGTCTAAAACCGAGAAGAGTTTTAAAATCGATACTGAAACAGACAAAATGAAAGAAGAAATCATTTTTGGTGATTTAAGTAAAGAAGATGATCTTGATTTTGAATCTTTCCAAAGAAGAATTTTAAAACCAATAAAAAGCATTGAAAATATGCTTCAGCGAATGAGAGTCGGGAATTTTACTGGCGAAGAAGTTTTATCCTATTCTGAAATCATGAAAGAACATCACGAGCTTTCTAAAAATATTGGCTCTCAAATTATAGCAGAAATGCATCAAACAATCTCAAAAGGATTGCAATTAATTTATGATAGCAAAATTCAACCTGATGAATATATCATAGAAAGTTTAAGGGCTTGTTTGATAGTGATTGTTGCAACCATAAAAAATAAATCTGTAGAGATAACAAACTATCTTAATTTAGCGGAAGATTTTTCAGAAAAAATAACAAGATTATCAGAGGATGTATGAAAAAATTGTTTGCAGTAATCATGGCTGGTGGAGTTGGTTCAAGGTTCTGGCCAAAAAGCAGAGAGAAACAACCTAAACAGTTGCTGAACATTTTCGGTCAGGATACGATGATTCAATCAACATGCTCACGATTGAACGGACTTATCCCGAATGAAAATATTTTTGTAATAACAAATCAACTTCAGCAAGAAGCAATTAGTAAACAATTGCCATTCATTCCTAAACAAAATATAATTGCCGAACCTTTTGGAAAAAATACTGCCGCTGCAATTGGACTCTCATCTGTAATCATCAATAAAATCGAGAAAAATTCGGTTATACTTGTTCTTCCTGCCGATCATTTGATAAATGATGTTGATAAATTTCAGCAAACTATAAAAAACGCAAAGGAATTTGCCGAAGAAAATGACGGACTGATAACTTTTGGAATTATCCCAACTCGTCCGGAAACCGGATATGGCTATATCCAGGCGGATGAAGAGACAAATAACCAAAAAGTTTTTAAAGTAAAAACTTTTGCGGAAAAGCCCAATTTGGCAACTGCTGAAAGATTTATTGAATCGGGGGATTTTTTCTGGAACTCCGGCATGTTTATATGGAAATCTTCAAAAATATTAGCTGAAATCAGTAAATACATGCCTGAGCTTTTTGAAGGTCTTGAATTAGTCAGCAAAGCAATTGGGACTAAAAGTTTCAATAAAACTTTAGCCCATGTTTATGGGCAACTGAAAAGTATTTCAATTGATTATGGTGTTATGGAAAAATCAAAAAATGTTTATTTGATCAAAGGTGAGTTTGATTGGAGCGATGTTGGAAGTTGGGAAGAAGTTTACTTAAAATCTGAAAAACATGAAAATGGAATGGTTGAGCAAGGAGATGTCTTTTCGATCAAATCCAACGGTTGTTATATTAGTGCCAGAAAATTCACATCAGTTGTAGGTGCTAATAATTTGATTGTTATTGATACCGAAGATTCTCTTCTTGTTTGTAACAGGAATAACACACAAGACGTGAAACTTGTCGTAGATTATCTGAAATTGCACAAACGCAACGAATTGTTATAATGAAAAAAGTAATTACAGAAAAAATAATTTTAGATTTACATAAGAGCGGCAAATCAAAACTTCCTTTGTCTAAAGACGATATTATTACTCCGCTTGCGAAAGATAAAATTAAGGAATTGAAAATTATAATCGATTTTTTAACTTCCGAACAAATTGAACCACATTCAGATCTCACAAATATAATTTACATTGGCTCAGATCATACAGGATTTGCTTTGAAGAAAGCGTTAAAAATATTTTTGGAAAGTAATGGTAAAATTGTGTATGACTTGGGCACTTACGATGAAAAATCTTGTGACTATCCCGATTATGCTGAAGCAGTTGCAAAAAAAGTAAAGTCCAGAAAAGATTCATTCGGAATTATAATTGACGCTACAGGAATTCCATCTGCAATAGCAGCCAATAAAATCAAAGGTATCCGCGCAGCTACCTGTTATAATGAATTTACTGCATGGAGTGCACGAAATCATAATAACGCAAATATTCTTGTTCTCGGAGGCAAAACAATTGGAGAGGAATCTGCAAAAAGTATTCTTTCAAAATGGTTAGAAACAAATTTTGAGGGTGGACGACATCAAAAGAGGCTTGATAAGATCACAAAAATTGAAAATGATAATTTGTAATTTATGAAAGCGTCATTGATTGAATCAGCCGAAGTTATTGATGTAAAAAAATTAACCGGATCAATATTTTTATTGATTGCAAATTCTCCTCAAATAGCTGAAATTATTACTCCCGGTCAGTTTTGTAATATCAAAGTCAATGATAATAATTCTCCATTACTTCGAAGACCATTCAGCATTTGCGATGTTGATGGGTCAAATGTTTATTTTATGTTTGATTTGCACGGAGAAGGAACAAAAATATTATCACAAAAAAAAACAGGCGATAAAATCAGCATTTTAGGTCCATTGGGAAACGGGTTTTCGCTTGATGAAAATATTGACAAATTTATTTTGGTCGGTGGAGGTTTGGGTATTGCTCCTTTCCCCTACTTGATTAAGAAAATGAATTTTAAAATCAAGCATGATATTTATCTGGGTGCTCGGAATATTGATTTTATTACAGATTATGGATTATCTAATTTGCACATTTCTTCTGATGATGGATCGATTGGATTCAAGGGAACGGTAATTGAGCTACTTGAAAAAAACATTTCATCATTCAAGAATAGTAAAGTAAAATTCATAGGATGCGGACCAATCCCAATGTTAAAAGCGTTAAAAATATTTTGTAACAAATATAACTTTGATTGCGATATATCAACTGAAAGTGCAATGGCCTGTGGATTTGGGATTTGTCAAGGCTGCCCAATTGAGAAAGCAAAACCGGATGGGAATTATCTTCTTGTTTGCAAAGATGGACCTGTATTTAATATCAACGAAATTCAATTATGAGTTTTGATTTAAGCGTAAATATTGGAAAACTTCATCTTAATAATCCTGTAATGCTTGCATCCGGCACCGTTGGATATGGAAATGAAATATCAGAATTTACTGACTTGAAAAAGATTGGCGGAATAGTAACTAAATCAATCTCTTTGAAACCGCGAAAAGGAAATCCACCTCAGAGAATTGTAGAAACTTCTGCAGGGATGTTAAATGCAATTGGTTTGGCAAATGTCGGAGTTGAAGAATTCTTAACATCCAAAGTGCAATTTCTTAAAAAAATCGGAGTGACATTAATTTGCAATATTGCAGCAAGTTCGGTTGAAGAATACGTTGAGTGCATAAATTATTTAGATAACGAAGATTTTATCAAAGCATATGAAATAAATATTTCTTGTCCAAACGTTAAAGAAGGCGGCTTAATTTTTGGAAATGATCTCAAGTCAGTTGGAAATATCACACAAAAAGTCCGGGCAGCTACTCCAAAAACTATTATCATGAAATTATCTCCAAATACTTCAGATATAAAAAATTTCGCAAAGATCGCAAAGGAAGAAGGAGCAGATGCAGTTTCGGCAATAAACACTTTGGTAGGAACGTCATTTGACATTTGGACGCGAAAACCAAAAATTAAAAATATTACTGGTGGACTTTCAGGACCAGCCATTAAACCTGTCGCATTAGCAAAAGTTCTTGAGATTAGCAGAAATGTCGATATCCCAATTATCGGTATTGGAGGAATTTCAACCTGGCAAGATGCAATTGAATTTATAATATGTGGTGCATCAGCTATTCAAATTGGGACTATTAATTTTATAAATCCGAATGCCGGTGTTGAAATTTTAGGTGGCATTAATAAATACTGCGAACAAATGAACATTCAAAGTATATCCGAATTAACCGCCAGTTATCAAATCTAAGATGCAACTCACTGAAGCTTTACAAAAATTATTTTCGCTTCATCAATTCGGCATTAAACTTGGATTGGAAAGCACTATCAAGTTATTAAATTATTTAGGCAATCCACAAAAAGAATTAAACTGTTTTCATGTAGCCGGATCAAATGGAAAAGGAAGCACTTCATCATTTATCGCAAGTATTCTGACAGAAGCGAAATACAAAGTTGGGCTTTATACTTCACCACATCTATTACGATTTAATGAGAGAATTAGAATTAACGGACTTGAAATTTCTGATGATTATGTTTTAAAATTTATGAAATTGGTGGATAAATATATCGATGATAACTCTCCTACTTTTTTTGAATTAACAACAGCGATGGCATTTATGTACTTTGCCGATAATAATATTGATTATGCAGTGATAGAAACAGGTTTAGGAGGCAGACTTGATTCAACCAATATAATTGAACCTCTTGCGGTTACTATCACAACAATAAGTCTAGAGCATACAAATATTTTAGGAAATTCTTTAATTGAAATTGCAAAGGAAAAAGCATCCATCATTAAACCCAATTCAAAAACATTCATCGGTTTAGTTCCTGAAATAACTCATAATGTATTTTCCGAGTACGCAGAAAATGCTAATTCACAAACCTTCTTTTTATCGCAATATATCAGTGATATAAACAATTTATTGACTTTGAAGATATTAAAAAATGAATTTAATATTTATTCGACTCCACTTTCCGGTAAACATCAATTGGTTAATGCTGCATTAGCTATCCTGACAATTTCTAATTCATTAAAAAATATAGATTCTTTATCAATTTCCAGAGGAATTAGAAAAGTAAAAGAGAACTCCGGAATTCAATGCCGTTATGAAATATTTTCTAAGTATCCTCGAATTATTTTTGATTCAGCCCATAACCCGGAAGGAGTAGAAAGTTTTGTTGAAGAATTCAAGAAGGAAAGGAAGAATTATTCAAAAACAATTTTAATTTATGGAACAATGAAGGATAAGGATTACATTAATTCTCTTAAATCTTTGTCATCATATTTTGATGATATTTATGCCACTACTATAGATTATGAGAGAGCGGAAAGAATCGAAAATATTATCTCGAAAGCAAAAGACAACGGCATTTTCGTCAGAGCCCTCCATAATCCGTCTGCTTTCATTAAAAGTTATTTATCAGAGAAAAATTCAAACAAATGCTTGGTTGCTTTGGGAAGTATTTATATATTAGGGCAGGTAAAATTAAAATTATTATCATAAAAACGAGAAAATAAATAAATTTTTGTATGCCACTTGTTCCATTCAACAAGATTTAAATTCAAAAACTTTTAGTACTAATCCTCAATTTTCTTGGGCTTGTCCAAGATTTAATCAAAAGGAAAAATTATTATGCCAATGGATATCTCAGAACTTCAATCAAAAAAAATTGTAGATCTATTCAAGATTGCAAAAGAATTAGAAATATCAGGTTACAGCGATTTTAGAAAGCAAGAATTAATATTCAAAATTCTTGAAGCCCAAACACAAAAAGATGGTTTAACATTTTCAAAAGGTGTTTTGGAAGTGTTAAGTGACGGATACGGGTTCCTTCGATCAGCCGATTATAATTATCTTCCATCCCCTGATGATATTTATGTTTCACCTTCCCAAATCAAAAGATTCAGTCTTAGAACAGGTGATTTTGTAAGCGGGCAAGTTCGGCCACCAAAAGAGGGCGAAAGATTTTTTGCATTACTTCGAGTTGAAGCTGTAAACGGACGTGACCCAGAGACAACACGAGAGAGAACTTTATTTGATAATTTGACTCCTCTTTATCCAACAAAGAGATTAAAATTAGAATCAGCACCCGGTGAGTATTCAATGAGAATTATGGATCTTCTCGATCCAATTGGAAAAGGACAAAGAGGATTAATCGTATCACCACCCAAAAGCGGCAAAACCGTTTTACTTCAAAAAATTGCTAACTCATTAACTCGAAATCATCCCGAAGTCAAACTAATTATTTTGTTAATTGATGAAAGACCTGAAGAAGTAACAGATATGCAAAGATCTGTACAAGCTGAAGTAATTAGTTCTACATTTGACGAACCGGCAGAGCGACACGTTCAAGTTGCGAATATGGTAATTGAGAAAGCAAAAAGAATGGTTGAAGCAGGAAACGATGTTGTCATTTTGCTTGATAGTATTACAAGACTTGCGCGAGCGCATAACACTGTAATTCCACATAGTGGAAAAATTCTTTCTGGTGGTGTTGATGCGAATGCATTGCAAAAACCAAAAAGATTTTTTGGCGCTGCAAGGAACACGGAAGATGGCGGTAGTTTAACAATTATTGCAACTGCATTAATTGAAACAGGTAGTAGAATGGACGAAGTTATTTTCGAGGAATTTAAAGGTACTGGTAATATGGAAATTGTTCTGAATCGTGATTTATCTGACAGAAGAATTTTCCCTGCAATGGATGTAAATAAATCCGGTACACGAAAAGAAGAATTGCTGCTCAAAGAGGATGAATTGAACAAAGTCTGGATTATCAGAAAAATTATTAGTGACCTTGATCCTGTTGAGGCAATGGAATTTTTACTCGATAAAATGCGTGGAACTAAAGGCAACAAGGAGTTCTTAAATAGCATGAACAGCTAATATGCAACGCGTATTAATTTTTATTCTGCTTATTAATTCTATTGTCTTCTCTCAAAAATTCAGTAAAAGAGAGATACCAAATCAAACTTATAGCTCGGATGTGCTTTTTGATATCCATCAATTAAATAGTGATTCCTCGAATATATTTTTCAGTTGCAGGATTCCTTTTGATAAAGCCTATTTTGTTAAAACAAATTCAAGTTATTTAAGTAACGTAAAAGTCAATTTGGAAGTAAGAGACAGCAGTCAAAATGTATATCGGCGTGAAACCATTTCTACTTCCGCAAATACCGAAACTTTCGAGGCTACAAATGCAAAGGACAAATTCATTGAAGTAGTTTTTAAATTGAACTTATCCGAAGGAAAATATTCATTACTGCCATCAATCGAATATTCAAATTCATTTCGTGTTTCCAATTATCCGGGAATTGATTTCAGCATTGATACAAATAAATTATTCTATAAACCAATTATTGCTTCACCGGTTGAAGATACTAAAAGTGATACAATCCAAATCTCAAATTATGGTGGAAATTTACCCTTCACCAATTCTTCGCCTTTAATGCTTATTCCAATATCCGGTAAAGTTGATTTCCCTGTTTCGATTTCTATCGAGCAGAATGATAAAATTATCTTTCATACAGAAGTTAAAAAGAACTCGGGTTTTTTTCTTCCAAATATTTCAAATGGTAATTTAGAATTGACAAAATATTCCGGCGGGATTGATTTCATCATTGTAAATAATTTCAATAAGAAATTAACCGAAGGAATTACCACGATTGAAATATCAAATTCTAAATCAAAAGAAATTTTTGAAATGAATGTTTTTTGGTTTAACAAACCGTTTTCATTAAGAGATTCAGAGGAAGCGATTAAACTATTGCGAATAATTGAGAAAGATGATGATGTTGATAAAATCCTTGACCAGGACGATGAAAAATATCAGGCACTACTTTTTGACTATTGGCAAAAATATGATCCTGACACTTCTAATTTATTTAATGAAGTAATGGAAGAATTTTATATACGCGTTGATAAAGCAGATAAAAGTTATTCCATTTTCGATAAGAGAAAAGGTTCTGCTACAGACAGAGGTAAAATATTTATTAAATATGGCACACCTGATCAGATTATTCGTAATTTCAAACAGATTGATTCTACTACCGAAATTTGGATTTATAAAAGTATGAATCTCCAATTTAAATTCAGCGATAATTCAGGAACAGGCAATTTTGTATTACAAAAATAACCTCAATCCAATAATTATTACTTGCGGCGATATCAATGGAATCGGTCCCGAAATTAGTCTTAAATCGATTAAGCACTTTGATAAAACCAACAAACATTTTGTATTTATTATTCCCAAGAATGTTTTTGAAAAAGCTGCAACATTAGTGAATTTTACTAATGATTTTGAAGCTGTAAAAGATTTTTCTGGATTGAATTTTGGGAATAAAAACATTAATTTTTTATTACTTCCGAAAGCCTCATTAAAAACTGGCAGACCAACAATTAACTCAGGACAAGTTTCATTCGATGCTTTAGAAGCTGCCAGAAAAATAATTGAAGCTAAATTTTCGGATATGCTTGTTACTGCACCAATCAGCAAGGAAAGTTTTGAACTTGCGAAAATTGATTTTCCAGGTCATACTGAACTTTTGGGTTCATGGTTCAAATCCGATAAGTTTTTAATGTCATTTATTTCTAAATCATTTAAAGCAGCTTTAGTGACGATTCACGAGCCAATCAGTAAAGTCCCTAATTTGCTCTCAAAGAAAAGCATGGAAAAGAAATTAGATGTACTTATTAATTCAATCAAATATGACTTTGGCAAAAGTAATTTTAGCCTTGCTATACTTGGTTTAAATCCACATGCCGGAGAAAATGGAAGAATAGGAAACGAAGAAATTGAAATCCTTTTACCAACGATTAAAAAATATTCTTATTATAATATTCAAGGACCTTTTGTTCCTGATGCTTTTTTTGCAAATCAATTATACAGAAAATTTGATTTTATTTTAGGTATGTATCATGACCAAATCTTAATTCCATTTAAGTTGATTAATTTTATCAAGGGAGTAAATTTCACAGCAGGACTTCCGATTATAAGAACTTCTCCCGATCATGGAACTGCTTTTGATATTGCTTGGCAGAATAGAGCTGACGAAACAAGTATGATTGAAGCAATAAAATGGGCAATCAAAATAAAACGCCACCGATTAAATTTTCTGAATGACAAATAAAATATATTCAAAAATATCTCTCATTTATGATCATTTAATGAAGGATATAAATTATTCTGATTGGGCTGATTATCTGTTTGATATTCAAAAACAATATGGAAACGGTGGGAAAGATGCTCTTGAGATTGCTGCCGGAACATGTAAATTATCAGCCTTTATGATTAAACATTTTCCAAATTTATTTATCTCGGATCTGTCTTTGCAAATGCTTCTCATAAATCAATTTGCTTCCAATCGTTTTTGTTGTGATATGACTTCCCTGCCAATAAAAAAACATTTCGATTTTATCTATTCAGCTTTTGATAGTATCAATTATTTACTTAACAAAAACATGCTTAAAAAATATTTTTTAGAAGCCGATAGAATATTGAAGCCAGATGGGATATTAACTTTTGATGCCAGTCTGGAACTAAACAGCCTGCGCAATATCCATGCATTAAATAGATTCGGAAACGTGAACGGTTTTAGATATATTCAAAAGAGTCAATACAATAATCAAACTAAACTTCACATCAATTATTTTGAGCTTTCCGAAAATGGTTCAAATATTTACAAAGAAAAACATGTGCAGAAAGTATTTCCTTTAGAAACATATTTTGAAATTATTGATAAAACCAACATGTTTGTAGTGGAATGTTTTGATTCATTTTCTTTTTTGGATGCAAATCAAGAATCAGAGCGAGTTCAATTCATAATTAAGAAAAAGAAGAATGCTTAGTTTAACAAACATCAGTTTCAGCTATAACAGTCAATCTGTTTTTGAAGATCTTAATCTTACGGTTAATCAGGGAGATTTTGTTTTTCTCATTGGGAAAAGTGGTGCAGGAAAAAGCACTCTCCTTGAATTAATTTATATGAATTTATTTCCGCAAGAAGGCTATATAGAAGTTGGAGACTTTAACACACAGAAAATAAAAAAGAATGATATTGCAATTTATAGACGAAAACTTGGAGTGGTTTTTCAAGATTTCAAACTAATGGAGGATCGGACAATTTTTGATAATCTTGCTTTTGTTTTGCAAATAATTAATACTTCAAAAAGATTAATAAGAAAAAAAGCAACAAATGCGTTAACAGAAGTTGGACTTTTACATAAACAGTATAATTATCCTTCCGAACTTTCGGGAGGAGAAAAACAGAGAATTGCTATCGCACGCGCAATTATAAATGATCCGATGATTCTACTTGCTGATGAGCCTACAGGAAATCTCGATCCTGAAACAGCATTTGAAATCCTGGAAATATTCAAGAAGATTAATAAAAATGGTACCACGGTAATAATTGCAACTCACAATTACGATTTAGTAAAGAAAACCGATGCACAAATATTAAAACTTGATTCGGGCAAAATTATTAAGGTGGTTCTAAAACAAAAACAAATTAACACTAATTCTTAATTGCAGCTAAAATATTTTCTTTAACTGATTCAATTTGATCGGTCCCATTCACTTCAATTATATTAACCTTATTTCTATAGAACTCAAGGACTTGAAAAGTGGTGTTTTCATAAACACTTAATCTGTGACGAATTACACTTTCTTCATCATCTTTTCTTTTGATGAAAGAATCCGCTGATTTGCAGTTTGGGCATTCATTCTTTTTTGATATTAAATTAAGATTTACGATGGTCCCACACACACTGCATACTCTTCTATTTGTCAATCTTTCAACAATTACATCAGCGTCAGCAATTAAGTGAATAAAATAAATATTTTTATTCGGCAATTCGCTTAGAATTTGTTCAAGCAACTTCGCCTGGTCGATTGTTCTAGGATAGCCATCAAGAATAAATCCGTTTTTGTTCTTTTCAGAAAACAATGTTTCCTTAATTAAACCAGCCATAATATTATCGGGAACTAATTCTCCACGAGATGTAATTTCCTTGACTTTCAATCCAAGAGCCGACTGATTTTTTACAGCCTCTCGAAGAATATCTCCAGTTGAAATATGGTTAATCTTAAATTTTTCTGCTAAATATTTAGCCTGTGTACCTTTCCCAACACCGGGAGCTCCAAAAAGTATAATTTGCATTTTTAATCATGTTAGTTTTTGATATTGAAAAATAATAAAGTTATATCTGTTTAAAAAGAATTCTTTCGTTTTTTATCAAAAAAATTTCTCAATAAATATTTTGATTCTTCTTCCAAAAGACCCGAATAAACTTTCGGAGGGAAATTAAATTTTCCTGATTCCAGCAGATTCAGCAATGAACCAGCCGCTCCATATTTTGGCTCAAATGTTCCAAAGTAAACACACTTCAATCTTGATAAAATAATTGCACCTGCACACATTGCACATGGTTCTGCAGTAATGTAAATATCACACTCATTTAGAAACTTGCTGCTTAGAAAATTTTCAGCAGAAGTAATTGCAATCATTTCAGCATGGGCTGTTGAATCTTGCAGTAATTCAACCTGATTATGCCCTTTGGCTATAATTTTATTATCATAAACAATAACTGCACCGACAGGTACTTCATCTTCATCAAAAGCTTTTTGTGCTTCTCTTAATGCTGTTTTCATAAAATTATTTTGCACATCAGAAAATGTCATCTTGCTCGATATTTTTTAATTTTTACTTATAAATATAAGATTTTTTATTTTGAAGAATTCGTAGTTATAAATGAAATGCTTATATTTCTAAAAGCAAAAATAAACTTATGAGATCAATATGGCAGATAAGTCAAAACTTTGGTACTTGGAAAACTTTAATCTTTTCAGCGAACTTAGTAAAGACAAAATGATGGAATTGAATCGCATGATTAGCGATAAAGAAACACAAGGAGATGAACCCGTTTATTTTGCTGAAGAGCCATCTAAAAATATTTATTTCTTAAAAACAGGCAGAGTCAAAATCACAAAATATCTTGCTGACGGAAGTGAAAAAATTATCGCGATTATTAATCCCGGTGAAATATTTGGCGAAATGGCTTACTTCGACGAAGCTCAGAGAACTGATTTTGCTATCACGTTAGAACCATCTTTAATTTGTGCAATCAACAAAAATGATCTCGCCTCATTTATTGAAAAAAACCCGGCTTTAAATATTCGGTTGACTAAAATACTGGGCTTTAAAATCAAAAGTTTTACTGAAAGGATAGGGGATTTAATTTTTAAAGATGCTGATCAAAGAATTGCCTCTTTCATTTTAAGATACGTAGAAAAAAACGGCAAAAAAATTGGGGATCAGATTTTTATAAAACCTTTCTTAAAACATCAGCATATTGGTGAACTCACTGCTTGCTCCCGACAAACGGTTAATTATTTTTTAACTGGTTTAAGAGAGAAAGGAATAATTGATTTTGACCGCAATAAATTAATTGTGAACAAAATTTACGAGCTAAAAAAAGTAGTGTCGTAAAATTGACATTTAATCATTTCTTATTTGCATAAATTTATAAGAAAAAATGAAAGAAATGTTACATGAATATTAAACTTATTGTTTCTCAGAATTGCAAGGCATGTGAACGGGCAAAAGAAACACTTGAGTCAATTAACTTAAGGAATTATAAAATCTATTTTGAAACAATTGATATTAAATCATACAATGAGAAAAATATTTCGATTACTCCGGCATTAATTATAGATGATAAAATTTTTTCATATGGAGATATAGACATTCAAAAGTTAAACAAAAAAATAAGCGGAGGTTCTTTTGCCATTTATCAAAATAATCAGTGAAGATAATGCTCAAGGGAAATTAAAAGAAGTTTATGAAAATATTATAAAATCACGGGGAAAGTTATCCAACATTATGAAAATACATAGTTTAAATCCTGATGCTATGATTAAACATATGGACTTGTATAAATCTTTGATGTTTGATAAATCAAATCTTTCACGCGAACTTAAAGAAATGATTGCCGTTGTAGTTTCGGTTGCTAATAAATGTGAATATTGCATTTATCATCATGCTGAAGCATTAAATTTTTATTGGAAGGATAAAGAAAAATTAAATCAGTTTATTAATGATTTCAGAAGCTCTGGCGCTGATCCAAAAACTATTATTTTGCTTGAATACGCAAACGAATTGACAATTTCTCCAAATCATATTTCCCAATCCACAATTGATAAAATAAAATCTTTTGGATGGAATGATGATGATATACTTCTGACTAATTTGATTGTAAGTTATTTCAACTTCGTAAACAGAATTGCTCTTGGACTTGGTGTTGAGTTCTCGCAAGACGAAGTTAGTGGTTATAATTATTAAACGAATAAATCACTTATTCTTCTTCCTTTTTTCCTCGCTTAACCGTTGCCGCTGAATATACCGAAACGCTGAAAGGCACCAAATACGTTATCAGAAATTTCACTTGATTTATCCCTTCCCAATTGAATGTAACAATAAAGTCATATTGGTTTATCAAATTCAATAATGTTCCAACAACAACCATAATTCTCAAATGTGCTTTAAGATTAATTTTGTTTTTTAACTGAGGTCCACAACTTTTAAGTTTATTTATTATAGTTTTGTTCATCATTTAATTAAGATTATTTATAATCTATAAATCCACAAGAAAAGACGCATCTTTATCTAATAGAAATTTTAAAATGCCATTTTTAGGATTAACAAGCGAAGCCGGATAAATTTTCCAGGATTCTTCTTTTACGATTTTGGAAATAATTTCAGCTTTGTTTTTACCTGTTGAAATGAAGAATATAGTATCAGCATTATTAATAATTCTTCCTGTGATGGTAATTCTATTTTGATTTGTTTGCCCAATGATTGTTACTGCACAAATATCCTGAGCTGAAAATAAAGACAAGTTATTTGGAAATATTGATGCGGTGTGCCCATCTTCCCCGATACCAAGCAAAACCAAGTCAAATCTTGGCATACCATTATAAGTCGGGACGTTTTGATTAATTACAGCTGAATATCTTTTTGCTTCGGTTATCGGGTTTTCTTCTCCCATTATTCTAAAAATATTATTTAAAGGAATACTAATTTTACTAATCAACGAATCAAATACCATCCTGTAATTGCTTTGAATATCTTTTGGAGAAACACATCTTTCATCAACCCAGAACAATTTAATTTTGCTCCAATTAATTTTGTCTTTATAATGTAACGCCATGTAGCTGAAAATATTTTTAGGACTATTCCCTCCGGATACAACAAGACAGAATGAATCTTCATCAGATAATAAGTTCAATTTCGAGATAATAAACTCGGCTAAATATTCTGCAATATCATTACTTTTTTCAAATATTTTAATGGATAATTTATTCATTATAATTCACAATATATTCCATCATTTGAAAGATTTCTGCATGGGTATCTCCATTTCATGTTCTTTCCTTCAATTAATTCATCAGCAATTAGTGGTCCCCAAGTACCCGCAGGATAACCATATAGAGGAATATCATTTCCATTTTTCCAACAGTCAATTATTGGAGCTAATATTTTCCATGACTCCAAAACTTCATCTGTCCGTGCAAATAAAGTTGAATCCCCTTTTATTGCATCATATAAAAGTCTTTCGTATGCAGAAGGAATACGTAAGGACGTTAAGTCTGAATAATGAAAATCCATATTTACATTTTGGACTTCAAATCCGCTGCCAGGGATTTTCATGCCGATGTTTAATAATACTCCTTCATCAGGCTGAATCCTGATAACCAATTGGTTACACTGATTATGGGATTTATTATACGAGAAAAGAAAATGCGGAGTCTCTTTAAAGTGAATTACAATTTCTGTAACTCTCAAAGGTAATCTTTTGCCTGTTCTGATATAAAAAGGTACTTTTCCCCATCTCCAATTATCAATGTAAAGTTTTAAAGCAATAAATGTTTCTGAATAAGTATTTTGTCTGACACCTTTTTCTTCACGATAACCTGCGACTATTTCATCTTTTATTTTAGCTGATAAATACTGTCCGCGAATACAATTCTGTTTTACATCTTCCTCGGTAAAACGCCGAATTGATTGAAGGACTTTCAAAATTTCATTTCTGATTGCGACTGGTTCAAGCGAAGATGGAGGTTCCATCCCAACAAGACCGACTATTTGCATCAAATGATTTTGCACCATATCGCGAAGTGCTCCTGATGTATCATAATATCCGCCTCTTTGTTCAACACCAATACTTTCGGCTGATGTAATTTCAACATGATGAATAAAATTTCTATTCCATAATGGTTCAAAGATGCCGTTAGAAAACCTTGTAACCAATAAATTCTGAACAGTTTCTTTACCAAGATAATGATCAATTCTATATATCTGTTCCTCTTCCCAACTTTCAAGAAGCAGGTTCTTTAAATTAATGGCCGACCCGTAATCATATCCGAATGGCTTTTCAATAATTAGTCTTTTCCATCCATCGGTTTGATTATTTAATCCAACTGATGATAAATGCACAGGAATAGTACCATATAAACTTGGAGGAGTTGAAAGATAAAATATTATGTTGCTTTCAATAGAATATTCATTTTGTAGTTTATTTATTCTTTTTTTTAATTTTTTATAAGAATTGAGGTCATCAAAATCAATGGAATTATAAAAAACATTCATGATAAAATCGTCGATCTTAGTCAAATCATCAGTTTCTCTAAATCCTTCAAGTGCTGATTTTGTTTTATTCCTAAAATCTTCATCACTTAATTGAGATCGGGAAACACCAAGTAAAATAAACTTATTAGGTAATAATTTTTGAACGTAAAGAGAAAATAATGCAGGTAATAATTTTCTTTTAGTCAAATCTCCGGTAGCACCAAAAATTATATATATGTGATTTTCACATTTATTCATTTGAACATTCCATTATTTTGATTTTATTGCATGCCCGCCAAATTGATTTCTTAATGCTGCCAATACTTTCATCGCGAATGATTCTATCTGCCTTGATTGAAATCTTGCAAAAAGTGAAGATGTAATTACTTGAGCTGGGACATCAAAATCTATCGCAGTCTGAACTGTCCATCTTCCTTCACCACTATCCTGAACATAGTCTTTAAGTTTATCCAGTTTTGGATCTTCTCTAAAAGCATTTACTGCAAGTTCCAGAAGCCAACTTCTAACAACACTTCCATATTGCCAGGCATCTGCAACTTTTGTAATATCGATATCAAAAGGAGATTTTTCAAGAATCTCAAAACCTTCTGCATATGCTTGCATCATTCCATATTCAATACCGTTATGAACCATCTTTACTAAATGTCCGGTACCGGATTTGCCGCAATACACAAAACCATTTTCAGGAGCCAAAGATTTAAATATTGGCTCAAGATTTTCTGTAACTTCTTTTTCACCACCATACATTAAACAATATCCATTCTGTAAGCCCCAAACACCCCCACTCGTACCGCAATCAATATATTTAATTCCAATCTCTGATAATCTTTCTGCACGTTTTTGGGTATCTTTCCAATATGAATTTCCTCCATCAATAATAATATCATCTCTCTGCAAAAGAGGAATCAAAGCATCAATATTTTCATCAACAGACTTGCCTGATGGCACCATCAACCATATAATTTTTCTGTCTGGAAGTTTTTCGACCAAATCTTTTATTGACTCTGACGGTATAGCACCTTTTTCAACTGCTTTGTCTATCGAAGCAGATGTTCTGTTCCAAACTACAATCTCATGTTTGTTGAACAATAATCGGGAGACCATATTAAAACCCATTTTTCCTAAACCAATAAAACCTATTTTCATTTATTTCTCCATTTTTATTGTAAATTTCTATACAAAAAGACAATTTGTTTGTCAAACTTTTGACATATACTCAATATTAATAAATTAATTATAATGAGACTAATTTTATTTAGGATTTTTTTATTTTTGCTTGTTTTTATTCAAGCAGTAATATTGTTTTTTCATACATCCGTAATGGCATATTTCATTACTTTTTTTCTAGCATCAGTATTTTATTTTGTAGAAGTTTATTTTTTGAAAAATACCATGCTCAGCAAAAAGGCAATCATCTTAATTTCTTCTGCATTTATTTTTTTAAGAATAATATTCATTACCATTGACCCAATTGGTTCGGATGACTACTACCGTTATTTATGGGATGGTAAAGTATCTGTCAATGGAATAAATCCATATAAATATTCACCTGATTCTCCAGAATTAGATTATTTGCATTCTGATAATCTTCCGGATAAAGTTAGTTATCCAAACATTAAAACAATCTATTTCCCGGTATCACAGTGGCTCTTCAAAGTTAGCTATTTAGTCAGCAGAGAAAATCCCATTGCGTTAAAATTAATATTGCTGCTTTTTGATATACTTATTCTGATTTCACTTTATTATTTGCTTAATCACTTTAAAATTGATACGAAATTTTTATTAATCTACTTGGCTTTACCTTTAATTAATTTTCAATTTTTTATTGATGCACACATTGACCTCGCTGGAGCAGCACTATTATTATTCTCATTGACATTCTACTTTTACAACAAAAAAATATTAAGCTATATTTTGCTTGGGTTATCACTTTCTGTCAAACCGACAGGCTTATTACTTCTGCCATTTTATTTTCAAAATGAAAATGCTATTAAAGAGAAACTGAAAAGTTTTATCATCCCAACTATAGTCTTTGTGATAACTTTTCTGCCTTATCTTTCGACAGGAACCCCACTTGGTACTTTAATAAATTATTCTGTTAATTGGACATTCAACGGATTAATTTATAATACATTAAAATTATTTATGAGTAACAATGCTGCAATAAGAATCTGTTCCGGAGTTTTGTTCATTCTCGTGTATATTTATATGTATTTTATTAAAATTGATTTGATTAGAAAAATTTATTTGTCACTTTTTCTTCTAATAATTTTTTCACCTATTGTTCATCCGTGGTATTTGATTTGGTTTGCTGTGCTGCTGCCTTTTGTGAAAAGTTATTCAGGAATCTATTTTGTTAGCGTTGTCAGCGTTACATTTTTAACCGTGATAACATTTCAAACAACCGGAATATGGAAAGAATCAACTGCCGTTTTGATGATTGAATATATACCAACAATTGCAATCTTTTTGTATGAAATACTAAAAATTAAAATATTTACTTCATATACTTAGCATATTTTTGTGGCAAACTAAGAATTCTTAATCGTTACAAATAAAATGAGCAAATAATTATTCCAGCATTGCACAAAGAAGGACAACTAAAATTCACTCTTTAAGCACACTCGTAAATATAAGATACAATATTTTGATTGAAGCTTTCACTGTCCCTTTAAATGTTCCGGTAACTTTTGATTGACCAATTCTCTTTCTATAACTTACGGGAACTTCTGTGCATTTTAACTTATGTTTGGCTGCTTTTATTTGCATCTCGACTGTCCAACCAAAGTTTCTATCTCGCATATTAAGTTTAAGCAAAGAAGAATACTTAATCGCTCTGAATGGACCAAGATCGGTAAATTTATATTCCCAAAAAAGTTTAATCAGAAATGTTGACAGCCAATTTCCGAATACCGCTTGAGGTAGCATTGAACCTTTTTCTCTGTTACCAATAATTCTGGACCCAATTACCATATCGTAATTACTTTCAATAATCGGTTGAAGTATCATTCCCAACTCATCAGGATAATCACTGTAATCACCATCAAGAAAAGAGATTACATCAAATTTTTTCGCTTCAATATAATCCAAACCCTTTATGCACGCAGAACCATAGCCTTTCTCGGGCTCATCTAAAACAGTTACATTCAAATATTTTGCAATGGCTGCAGTCTTATCAGTCGAGCCATTATTTACGACAATAATTTCATCCACATATTTTGGAATGTCTTGAATAACTTTTGAAATAGATTCCTCTTCATTGTACACCGGAATAATAACTGCTATTTTGAAATCAGAAATCATTCTGATATTGCCCCACCACAACTGCTGCCAGCTCCTGCAGTGCAGCCAAAACAATGTGAATCAAAAATAATTTTTCTTTTCTGTAATTTTTCGTAACTGAAATTGAAAACAGTAAGTGGCTCATTATCATAAATTTGTAAATTTAGCATTTGATTAAAATCGCAATCAAATATTTTCCCATCATACGAAACACTCAATAATGACCGGCACATTACTCCTTTTGCTGCAGAAGGATTAAATGCATTCACTAATTTTTCCATATACTCATCATACGTTCCTAATCGCTCAAGTTGCTCTTTAAACCTATGAATTGGCATGTTAGTAATAGTATAAAGGTTGTTAAATTTAATCTGATATTTTTCCCATAGTTCTTTCTTAAAATCTTTTTCCAAATCTTGTTGGCATGCCGGTAAAAATGCACCGACTGGATTATAAACCAAATCTAATTTCAATTCTGTGTTTTCATTTCCATATCCAACATCATTAAGCATTTTTAAGGATTCAATACTTTTTTGAAACACTCCTTTACCACGCTGCTTATCAGTAAAGTACTCCTGATAATAAGGTAAGGATGAAATAACTTCAACATTATTATCAGCATAAAATTTTGGCAGATAGAATTTTGATTCTTTGGTTGTTGGATCACCATCAATTGTTACAGTCAAGTTATGCCGAACCAAAATATGTTTGCCAAGTTTTTTAGCTTCCGTAACAAAATAGTCAAAATTAGGATTTAATTCTGGGGCTCCGCCTGTCAAATCAAGATTTATAATTTGAGGATGCTTGACAAGAATCTCCAAACATTTGTCAATGGTTTCTTTGCTCATCTGCTCAGTTCGTTTGGGAGATGAATCAACATGACAATGCAAGCAAGCCTGATTACATTTTAATGTAACATTTACCTGAAGTGTTTCTATATTTAATGGAGGTAAATCAAGATTGTTTTCATAAAGTTTCTGTTCGAAATCATATTTTTTAAAGTTCAATACGTGTAAAGCTTCAGTTTTCATTTTTATCCTTTCGTTATGCCCCGCTTTTTTCTAAATTATTCAACATCTGAACACCATGAACCAAAGTCATTCCTGCTGCCATTGCAGCCGCAACATGAATCGCTTCACTCATTTGTTCAGGATTAGCACCAGCCTCCAATGAAGCGGTTGTATATGCATCAATGCAATAAGGGCACTGTTTGAAATGAGAAATTGCTAAAGCTATCAGTGCTTTTTCTCTTTTCGTTAAAGCTCCTTCGCTTCCTGTTGCATCGCCGTAATATTCAAAAAACTTTCTCATTAATTGCGGTTTAAATTTTCCAACTTCAGCAAATCGATTTAAATCTTTTGATTCATAATAATTCATTGCAATTCTCCTTTTTTATTTAGATTCCAATTATAAGATTTATACGAAATATCCCATTCGAAAATATTTTTAATTATATCCTCGCCAATGTTATTGGGCAAATATTTCACTGTAAATCTTAAAATGTTTTCATCTGATTTTCCAAAATCTTCTTTATACCAATCAAAAATTTTTGATAAATGTGCTTCTCTCTTTTTCAAGTCAAAATGATTCCTTGTTTTGTCATTCAAGAATTTTATTGTCTGCTCCTCTAACTGAGCATCAATTTTTTCTGATTCATAAGCTTCATTCCTCAATTCCGGACAGCTAATTGATGCACAAACAATAGCAAAATGTATTCGCGGTTCTTTGAATTGTTTCCTTAAAATTTCGTGCTCAATTTCTCCCAATGACATTTTTGTTCTATTTACAGCAATAAACTTTTTATCCCAAACAGTCTTGCCCAAAAGATATCCAATAATTTTACCACCAGAATGTAAATCTGTAATACTTTCAACCGGATAATTATCAATTATAACTTTTAGAGTAAATGCATTATATGCATTAATCCAGAAAGCCAATTTTTCATCATGATTTAATTTATTTAATTCAACTTTCGATAAAAAATCTAAATACTTTTGGAATTCATTATCTTTCTGAAGTTTTTTGTAATCAACCAAACTATTTTTAACATATTTCTTTAATACTTTTGTAAATATATCATGCTGTTGCGAAAAATCATTTATAAATGTCATAAGTATAATTCCTATAATGAACAATGAACGCATCAGTTTTCAACCCTTCCTTTAGTAAGTTGATAAAATAATTTTACATCTCTTTTTAATTCGGATACTTTTGGATCTGATAACCATTTATTTAATTCTTCTTCTGTATCAATATCAATCAGTTTGTTTAAAATGCAAAAAGATAAATTATTTTCATTAAGTTTTTTTATCGTTTCATTTAACACTTGTGAATTACTGTATTCAATATTCTCAAAAAGAAAAGGATAATACTTTTTCATCGCCAGCAAATAAAATCCGCCATCGAAAGCCGGTCCAATTACAACATCACAACTATTTAGTCCATTTAGTGCTTCAGTAATTATTGATTTAGAAATATCAGGAACATCCGTACCTATAATGACAACTTTTTCTGCACCAAGACTAAAAACTTTTTGAAAAGCATTTTTCATCCTTTCGCCCAAATCATCACCAACTTGCAGTGAATAAAAAAGACCATTGCCCAGCCATTTTTTTATAAATGATTTGTCTTTTTTATTTGAATAAAAAACAAAAGTATTTGAATTTTTTAATCGCCTTGTTTTTTGAATAACTGCTTCACTTATTTTTTTATAAAGCTCTTTTGCAAAATTAACACCCATTGTTGCTGCAAGTCTGGTTTTTACTTTCCCTTCTTCAGGATAGCGGGCAAAAATGATTACACTGTTTTTTTTGTTGCTTTTTTTTCTGTTATAATATTTGTTAGTTAAAGTAAACTTTCGAAAACCAAGTAAATATTTTATTAAAAGAAAACCATTAAATAGCTGCTGCCTAATCAAACCATATTTTAGAAACGTTCTTGCAGAAGACTTAACTTCTGAATTCAGAACAGCAACTTTATTTTCTTTTGATGCTCTTTGTAATAAGTCAACATCTTCAAAGATATTAAATGGTCTGAAACCTTGTAATTCCCGATACAAATCTCTCCTGATGCATATACACATATCACCAAATCTTGTAAAGAATGAATCCAATGCAGAGAATTTTTTATAAAAATCAAGAAGCCAGCTATTCACATCAAACTCGAGTCTGAAACGACAAATTTTATTATCACTGTTGGCGAAGTATTCTTCCAACAAACTAAACCAATTCTCCGGAAGCAATGTATCCGAATGCAGAAAAATAAGAACATCACCGTTCGCTACTTTAGCTCCTTCAATTAATTGTTTACCTCTTGATTGAAACGCTTCAACAATCTTGACATTTTCGTCACGGGCGATTGATAAAGTTTCATTATCACTACAACCGTCAGCAATAATTATTTCTACCGCAGGATTTCCTCTTCGGATAGATTGTATACAATCTTGAATAAAATACTGTTCATTAAATGTTGGAATAACTACAGAATATTTTATCATAGATAATCTACCTAACAGCAAGCCCCGGTTGAACAAACATTTTCGCCTTTTGTATCAGAACTTGCACAAGAGAACAAACCAAAATGTTTTGACTTATCCCCAAGCAAATCAAAATGCCGTGAATATCTTGTTTCTTTCAGCATATCGAAAGTATTTCCGCAGACCAACATTGGTTTACCTTTTTCGAAATGATGATGATCATCCAAATCAAAATAATGAGGGAAATTCTGTATTGTTCCATTGTACTTTGCAGTTTGTCCATAGTCTTCACATTTATCTTCAAGGTTTAATAACTTGAAAACTCTTACAGTGCTCGAATAAAAATTAACAAATCCAATCTGATCTTCTATCACGGGATTATCAATTGTAAGTTTTCTTGTTGATAAAATTCTGAAATCATTTATTCCTAGTTTCAAAATCATTCGTCGGAAATCTTCAATGTACATAGCATTAGCAAGACATTCTCCGTATAAAACAGGATCATTTTTCAATTCCGAAGGAATTCTCTTATCAGCAAAAACATCTGAGAAATACAATTCACCGCCGGGTTTAAGAACACGAATAATTTCATCAAATACAGTTTCTTTATCATCAGAAAGATTAATTACACAATTTGAAATTACAACATCTATTGAATCGTCTTTAATGCCACAAGATTTTAAGTCTTCAATATAACCTTTGCGGAAATCAACATTGGAATTTTTGAATCCATATTTTCTTGCTTGCTGAGATTTATATTTATTAGCAACTTCCAATTGTTTATCTGTCATATCAATACCAATAACAAAGCCATCGTCACCAACCAGTTTCGAAGCAATATAAACATCTCGTCCCGTTCCGCAGCCCAAATCCAGTATAGATTTACTATTTATATCAGGTGGAATTGGAGAACCGCAGCCGTAAAATTTATCTAGTATTTCTGGTTCAATTTGTTTAATGATTTCACGCTGCCACATAGGAATTGATTCCGATATACAGCATGCACTTGTTTTTAAATCCTGTGCACTTTTGATTTCATTACCATAATAATTCTGCACCAGTTTATTAATATCATTTTTTCCATCTATAGCTTTAATACTCATTTTACTCCTTGATAATTTATTAACATGAACAAAATAAAAATATCCCTTAAAACTCTTTGTCAATTTTTTGACATAAAAAGATATTATATCATTATCTAATTTATTTTATTTTTATTTATGTTCGTTGTGATATTCCTTTGTGAGCATTTTGTGGTTAAAATTATTTTACTCTGACTGCCGTTTGATCACCACAAAGGAACACGAAGTTCTTACAAAGGCACACTAAGATCTATAACCCACTTTTCCAATTATTTAGTTTATCGCTTACATCGATTCCTATTTCTTTATAAAGTTTGTTTTTCGAATCTGCTTGTGGCAGACTTCCGAATGATAAAACTTGAGTTGGACAATTGACAACACAAGCTGAACACCGAACACATTCAACATCATTCATTGGAATTCCTTTATTTGCATAGTTCATTACATCAATTCCCATATGACAAACTTTTGTGCAGATATTGCAGGAAATACATTTTTTCTTTTCAGAAAATATTCTATATCGTGAAAAGCGATTTACAATATGCATCCACGCAGCAAGCGGACATCCAAAACGGCACCATACTCTTCCACTTAAAAAGAAATAAACTCCAACCCCTAAAACACCAGCAAATATCACATCAATTCCGATATAATAAAAGTTGTGAAGAAAATCAGAAGTGTAAGAAATTTTTTCATTGATAATTGGAATATTAAAATCATAAAGAACTGATATTAATTTTAATCCTGTGATAATAAAAGCAACAAGTAAAGCCCACTGTCCAAAGTTTTCCCATTTCTTTGCTTCTGGTCCGTGCAGTGCAAGTGTTCTGTATTCATCACCAAGTGTTTCAGCTAATGCACCGCAACTGCATATCCATCCACAATAAGCTCCTTTTCCCCAGCGATAAACGATGAAAGGAATAACAACAAATGTTTGTAATAAACTGAAGACCAACCAAAATGTTGTTATGCTAGAACCATATAAATTCGGCATAAAAAGTGGCCACGCTAATATAAAACCGTATGAATGCCAGTAACTTCCATTTGGAAATACTTGTGTCATTATAAATCCATCGTTACTTCCCAATGCACCAATCTTACCAAGATATGGAAGAAGAATTTCGGGGAAAACGAACAACGGTAATATTTGGACGAAAATTAAAGCCCAGGTTTGATATTTAATATATTTAGTTGGTTTCACTTTCATTCGATGCAAACCAAAAATCAAAATGGTAAATGAATAAAATGCCGTATACCAAAATGCCTGAGATTTTCCAAAGAGTTCTAAACCAAAATATCTCCCTCCAAAAAATATAACCGCAAAGAAAGCTCCTACCAAAATGAAATAGAAGTACTTGAATGTCTGCCAATTAAATTTCACCTGAGGAAGATAATCCTTTAGAAATTTATAAAACACATAAACACCAAGTAATACAAATGCAATGAGAGAGAAATAAGCAATCAATGCGTTGAAGTATTTTGTGAAAGACCAAACTTTGGATTCATAAATTATATTGGAAAGAATTATCGCTGGAAGTGAAAAGAATTTATTCCAAAACTCAAATGAGAAAATACTGGAAAAAACATTAGACCATGAATCAACATTTCCAAAAAATTTATCATGAAATTCAGCACTGCTTTTGCCAAAGCATAAGATGCCTGCAAAGAGAAAAAGTAATACTAACTGTAATTTTGAGAACAGAGAAAGTTCTCCTTCAATTCTGATATTACTTCGTTTAAAGAATTCAATTGGCAGTTCTTTGCCAATCATTGTAAAAACCATAGAATTCTTAATTTCAGTTTCCTTTCGATTTTTATCAGTCAAAATTACACTTTCGTTTTTAATCTCCTTAGCATTAGTCTCAAGCAATAAATTTATTTTTCCTTCAGCAACCAGTTGTTTCAGCTTTTCTTCATTTTGTTCTTTTGGTCTTGCAAATGAAGATTTCCTATAAGAGAGAGCAACAGATTTAGCACAGTGTGCAACTGCAATTGCGGTTTCAATTGCTGAATCACCGCCGCCGACTACAAGCACATCTTCATTTTTTGCATCATTTGGATCAATTAGTCTGTTGTAAACTTTTGGTAAATCCTCGCCAGGAACATTCAACATTCTTGCATTACCGGATTTACCAATTGCAAGAATAACTCTCAGAGTTTTAAAGATTCCATCTTTAGTATGAATTAAGAAATACTCTTTTTCTTTCTGGATATAATCAACCATTATTCCTTCTTTAATCTCAAGAGAATGATTTTTTATTTGATCATAAAGATCATCCAGCAGTGATTCTTTTATACCATTCTTTATTATCAGATCAGATTTCTGTTCATATTCATCAGGTGCAGCTATGATTGGTTTAGCTTTTGGAAAATTTACTATAGTGCTAAATTTTTTTGCTGATTCCAAAATCAGATAATTCAAATTTCTTTTTGATGCTTCAATCCCGGCAGCAATACCCGCAGGACCTGCTCCAATAACAACAACATCAAAAATTGATTTATCATTATTACTATTTTTTAATTTATTGAATTCAACATCAGCTGATAAATAGTCAATAATTTTTTTACCACTTTCAGCAGCGAGTTTTAATAAAGGAATTCCGGTCAAATCTCCAATTACAAAAACCCCATTAACTGAAGTCTCACCGTTCTCATTTATCTCAGGATATTTTTCAACTAATCCTGTTGGAACATCTTTTTGCAACCAATTAAAATATGTATTCAATAATTTCATTTTTCATCCTTAAGTTTTCTTGAAGCTTTTCTTCCGCCTTTTTCAAATTTTTGATCAAGAGCATTATCACCAATCATTAAGCTCCCCATTTTAATTATCCGCTCTACTAATGCCTTCGCACCGTTATGCAATTCAAGATTTTCTTTAACGTATTTAACATTATTTTCCATGTCCTCAGCAGTCCACCCACGCGAATGAGCAATAAATGGAAACTGAGGAAACTGACAGCCAAGTTCAGCAAAAAAACTCAGCATGCTTCCGGCAACACCCTGAACATTATCTTGTCCGCCTGTGATTATTAATCCAACCACTTTATTTTTAAGGAGATGTTTTCCTGCAATGGTCTCCTGATTTTGGATTGAATTCATTCTTTCAACCATTTTAAAGTAAAGAGAACTTGGAGCTCCCCATCTAATTGGAGTAGAAATGATAAAAGCATCTCCCCAGTGAACAAATGCTTCATAAATTTTTCCCATCTCATCATTTGGATCTTGCTGAGTAATTGTGCAAGGGAAAGTACACGCCCGTGCAGATTGCGAATAATATCCTTCACAATTTCCGATATTCATATCATTCAGTTTGAATAATTTCGTTTCGCAGCCAAATGATCCAGCATGTCTTAAAGAGATGTCGAGCAAATAATCTGAGGTGCTGAAACGAGGATAATTTTTATTCCTCGCAGTTGTAGAAATTCCAACTATCCTGAGATTGCCGGATTCTCTTTGAATTTTTCTTGTCAGAGGATGAGGTGCATGCGGAAGTTTATTCCTTTTTGTGGCAGAATCCAAATCAACAAAAAGATTTCCATTCTCAATCTTAAAATTGTAAGAAGGGACTTTATCTTCTTCAAACCCGGGTTCTCCTTTTCCTGTTTTGCGATGAAATTTCCAGAAATGCCAAGGACAGACAACAAACTCATTATCAATTTTTCCGGTTCCTAAGGGTCCGCCAACATGATTGCAAACTCCGGAAATAATACCAAACTCATTGTTCTTGTAGCTCACAGCAAATTTTGTTTTACCAAAATTGATTTCCGTCAATTCCTGCATTTTGAATTTTTCAGCATTCCCGATATCGACCCAATTAGACATCTATGCCCTCAATTTTAAAAGTTAAATAATTTTTCATTTGGAATAAATATTTGAACCTTAGTTCCCTTATTTTTTTCGCTTTCAACCGTAAGATCAAATCCAAGTACATCATTAATTTTCTTTGCCAATGCTAAACCGAGTCCGTTTCCTTCAAACCTTCTTGTATAACTCATATCTTCCTGTCTGAAAGGTTTGAATAAATCTTTCATAAATTCCTCAGAAATTCCAATTCCTGTATCTTCAATTAATAAACTTAACCCACCATTATCAGCACTCTCAATGCATATTTTTATACTCCCTTCCTTTGTATATTTAACTGCATTATCAATTATTTGTTCAACAGCTTCAAGAACTAACCTTTCATCAGCTTTTATTCTGCTTGTTGATGAAATACATTCATATTTTATTTCAACCCCATTATTTACTACTGTTTTATACTTCAATAAAATTTCATAAATAATATCCTGAAGATTTATAAATTTTTCTGAAAACTTATAACTATTGGAAGTAAGTTCACTGTAAAGGACAATTAACTCAACAGTTCTAATTAGTCTGAGACCACCAATTTTTATTGGCTCTGTAAACTCGCTAAAATCTTTATCGGTAAAATCAGCTATTTCCATTTTTAATATTTCAATATTCCCGAGAATCACATTAAGCGGTGTTCTGATTTCATGCGAAAGCACAGCAAGAAATTCTCCTTTCATATTATCAGAAGCCTGTGCTTTTTTAATTGCTTCTTTCAATTCGGCAATTGTCATAAATAAAGTTTCTTGCTGATCCAAAATTGTTTGCCTCATTCTTTCTGCTGAAACAACCAGATCACTTATTTCTCCGGAAGCCCTTATTTGTTCGCTTTTTGTATAATCCCCTTTTGAAATTCTGTCTATTCGTTCAATTACTTTATCAATGGGAGCAGTGAAATATTTTGCTACAATAATACTTAATAATATTATAAAAGGAATCAGAATTAACCGAAGCCATAAAAGGAAATCATTTATTGAAGAAATCTTTTGCGATACAGTTTTTGCTGAATGATCAACCTGTACAATGCCAACAATTTTTCCTTCGCTACTTTTAATGGGCGCCAATCCTGTTATCCATTCACCATTTTGATCGTGATATAAATCAGTGTAGCTACATAAGTCTTTATTAAAGGAATTTAAGAGAGCAGCTTTTGCAATCTTATTTGACAACAGATGATGTTCGCCGGTATAAAGTTTTGAATTAGTCATCACACCAAATTGTGCTGTATCTTCACTCAATAAATTTAATGTATAAATATCTTCTTTAATATTTATTGCGTTTTTCAGAATTATCAAATGGCTTCGAATCTCATTGAATTTCTCATCCAGAATAATTTGCTGATCATTAAAATTCAACTTTTCGTAGTCATCACCCGAAATTGTATGAGCTGCAGCAACAGCAATTGATTTTAATTTTTCACCTATTAATTCATAGCTGTTTTCTTTGACTTTTGGTAAAGCAACTGCCCAAATAATTTGGATAATTATATTGACAACAATTGTCAATATAATTGAAAGTTTAATCCAAAGTTTCATTTTAATCTCTCTGATTTATTTGTAAATTTTTACAGCTTCTAAAAGTAATTTGCCGCTGATTCGTTCTTTGTAATTTGGATTGACATATTCGAAAACAATTTTTCCCTTGTCATCAGTAACAAATACACTTGGAACAGGCAGAATGTGGTGATTTTCACCGGAGCTTTTTTCGATATCCATGTTGTAGTTTTTAAGTTTATTTATATAATCATCTTCAACATGAAATGCAATTCCAAAAGATTTGCATGCATTAGCTTTGCTATCGGAATAAAGTTCATATTTGAGATTATGCTTTTCAATACTAGCAGAAACATTGTCAGGCTTATCCATACTGATAGCAATAATTTGAAACCCAAGGTTTACAATTTTATTTTCATAATTCTGTAAATCATTTAATTGCAAATTACAGAAGGGACACCAGCCACCTCTGTAAAATATTATTGCTGACTTTTTTCCGTTAATGATAGTTTTTAGATCTGCGATCTTATTATCAATTGAGGTTATCACGGCACTTGGAACAAATTCGCCAATTTTAATCAGGCAAATATCTTCGGCTGATTTTGCAACTTTATATTTATTTTGTTCCATATAACTTCCTGATATTTTAGCAATTAATAAAAATAAAATAATGATTTTTCTCATATAAAAATCTCATTTATTAAATAAATAAACTTATTTTAATTTCTTATATCAATAAATATTTCATCTTTACTAAATTTTTCATGAAGTTTTTCTTTAACATTAATTTTAATATAAGAAATAATTTCATGGTCTCTATCTTCGAATGGTTCTCTATAATTGTCCATTACATATTTGCTTATCCATTCATCTCTTTGTTCAAATAGACTGTTAATTTCTTTTGAATATGCTTTAAATATATAATTAATAAACTTAACGACTCTATTATCTTCAAACAATTCAGGATTTACAAAGAACTTATCTGCGTATTGATTCAAAGTATTTGCTTTAACGAATTTATCGCCTGTTACCCATCTGTTAACCGTAGCCAATACAATTGGAATACCATCTTCATTCATTGAAATCAGAATAAGATGAATTAAATCTCCGTTTTCATCTTTTGCAAAAGTGTGGAAGTGTCCATATTCATTTGGGCGATGCGCATGGAAAAACAATTGGTATCCACTATTTTCATCCTTAATTCCGCCATCATAAGGGTAATGTGTGTAAGGGTCATAAACATATTCTTTACCCATCATAATTTTCCTGACAAGACTACTCCCCTCTCTCTTTAATTCAATTAATAATTGTATAATTTTTTCTTTGAAATCATCAACGGAATCAATAAAATCATATAGAGTTTTTGAATAATTAACTTTTGACAAAAACAAAAAGCCGAAAGAGATTAAACTTCCGGCTTTGATAAATTTTCTTCTGTTCATTCTGATATTACTTTTAATTATTTCTTTGGAGCACAAGGATTACAGGGATTGCTCTTTGCCTCTGCCTTTTTCATTGCACAAGGATTGCATTTTTCATTGGATTTACTTGGGCTACAAGCACCACATGGATTTGCACTTGAGTTTGCATCACTTGCCACAAAATTAGTTTTTATCTCCACTTCATCATTAAGTTTACCTGAAACCATTGATGGTATTTTTATTCCATAATCAGAAAGCTTAATACTAAAGTCAGCATTTGCAACAAGTAAATTTCCGGGTGCTTTTGCTTTTGTCTTTTCACTTTCCTTGAAATAAGTTAATGTAGCAGGTACTTCTATTTCTTTTGTAACACCATGTACGCTGAATTTTCCCACCAATGTAACTTTTGTTTTCTGTCCGTCATTTAACTTTTTTGAAGAGGCATTTTTAATCCCTGTCAATTGAAATACAGCATGAGGATATTTAGCTGAGTTCAGCCACATTTCACTTCGTAAATGTTCATCCCGTAAATCAATTCCCGTTTTAATGCCATTTACAGGTACTTTAACTTTACCCATCGGATTTTCAGTTACATCAGATGGATTAATCATAACTGTTGCATCAAGTCCGCTAGCAAGTCCTACAATTTTTTCAAATGGTGCGTCGGAAATAAAAGATGCCTGATTTCTTCCGTCTTTGGAATCGGCTGAAAAAGACTGGGCAAAAAGATTTAAGCCAAAGACTAATGTTAATACTATTGTTAATATATTTTTTGTTTTCATTGTTTGTTCCTTTATTTGTTTTAATTGTTTTTGAAATTTATTTTAATTTCTATTTACAGAATGTCAACTTTTTGACTTCCGTTCATTTTAATAACTGTAATAAACATCTGCATTGTTTATTCGTGATGCTAATTCTTGTAATGTAATTGGTTCAATATAATTTGGAATATTCCTTTTTCCTTTCACTTCTTTCTCAACACTTGTAAGCACATTCCAAGTGCCATTTACAGAAATTGTTGCTCCTTTATCATGAAGTAGTTTTAGAAAATCTTCGAAGTTTTTTACTGATAATAAACTTTTATCCTTCACTTGTTCAGAAACTAATTTTTTGAGATCAGCGGGCACTTCATATCTGTCAAAATCATTTTTACCTTTTGTAAATTTCAGATTCCAAGCAGCATCTGCATCAAATAAGAATTCTACTTTGTTACCAAGTTTTAAGTTTACCAAAGCCACATCAAAAGCGACACAAACCGGTCCATCCGCTTTTTTTACATTTGATACAAGGTGAATTATAACTTTCTTTGAGTTTCCGTTACTGCCAATATATCCTGCAAATAATGCTGATATTAAAACAACAGCAGCAATCAGATATGAATATTTTATATTTTTTTTCATGTTATTTCCTTTTAATTGTTTAATTAAGTGTTTATAGTTTTTGCAATTGGAAAATCAATTTCTGGTTTAGCTAATCTTCCAATATAATTTGTAAAACTCTTTTCAATAACGAGAGCAACAAGTTCAACCAAAGCATCTGACTTAAAACCCATTTCATAGAAAGCATCAATTAACTTTTCATCTGCTCTTCCTCGATTTTCGACTATTGATTTTGCAAGATTTGTCAGCACATTATATCTTATATCTTTTATGGTTCCGGCTCTCAATTCCAAAGTTTCTTCCTCTGAAAACCCATTCATCCTGGCAAGTGCAGTATGTGCTGAAACACAATAATTGCAGCCATTCGATTCAGAGACAGCAAGAAATATTGCTTCCTGTTCTTTTGCATTAAAAGAACAATTCTTTAATAATTCTGAGAAAGTCAAATATGATTCTAATGCAACTGCTGAATTGCCGATAACAGCATAAATATTAGGCAGAATACCAATTGAATTTTTGATCCTACCAAATAATATTTTACTTTTTTCAGAAGCCGTATTATTTGTAACTGCATTCAGTTTATTCATTTTCACACCTTTTGTTTTTAATTAAAATAACTTCTGATGTAAAACTAATTTTAATTCTTTGCTGATTCTGTCAAGGAATTGACAAATCACTTACTTAGTTTCATATGGAGATTGATTGATATTGTTTGCAATTAGTCTGGCACTTTTATGAGTGGTGAAATAATTGAAAGCCCATTGAATTGAGACAAGAATTCTGTTTTCAAAACCAATGAGATATAATAAATGAACAAACAACCAGATAAACCAAGCCGGAAATCCCGACATCCAAATTTCATTACGATATGCAACCGCTGCTTTTCTTCCTATAACTGCTAAATTTCCTTTATCAAAATATCTAAATGGTCGCAGACTCTTTTTGTTAGTCAATAACTGATAAATTCGTTTTGCCACATATTTACCTTGCTGCATTGCAACAGGTGCAGTTCCAGGAAGCGGTATGTCATCTTTTGTACTGATATTTGCAATGTCTCCAATTACATAAACATTAGAGTAATCTGTTAATTCACAAAATCGATTTGCAATTATTCTTCCTCCTTTATCAACATCAAGATTATATTTTTTAGATATTTTTTCAATCAGATTTTCAACTCTTACTCCCGCTGTCCAAATTACTATGTTTGCTTTTATGATTTTAGTTACGTCAATGGAATTAAGCTCTATGACACTTTGTTCAATTCTTTTCACAAAACTGTTTGTAATAACAGAAACTCCAAGCTGTTCAAGATTGGATTTCGCTTTTTGGGATAATGAATCAGGATAAGTTGGGAGAATTCTGTTGGTTCCCTCTATCAAAAGAATTTTTGCTTCATTTGTATTGATATTTCTAAAATCACAATGAAGTGTCATTCGGGCTAATTCAGCTATTGCACCGGATAACTCAACTCCTGCTGGTCCACCTCCAATGATTGCAAATGTCATATATTGTTTTTTCTTTTCAACATCACTTTCTAATTCAGCTTTCTCGAAGGAGGATAAAATCAAGTTTCTAATTGATGTTGCATCTTCAATACTCTTCAATCCATAAGAATATTTAGTCCATTCGTTTTTCCCATAATAATGTGTCTTTGCACCGGCAGCAAGGATTAAAAAGTCATATTTAATTTTTTGTTTTGATGTAATTACTAAATGATTTTCGAATTCAACATCAATTACTTCTGCATGAACAATATTTACGTTCTTCTTATTTTTAAAAATAGCTCTCAATGGGAATGCTATATCAGCAGGAGATAAACCGCCACTGGCAACTTGATATAATAAAGGCTGAAATAAATGGAAATTTCTTTTGTCAATTAAAGTTACGTTAACATTTTTTTTGCTAAGAATAACTGCAGCATTTAATCCTGCAAATCCCCCACCAATAATTACAATATTTTTCTCAAAACCCATCTCTTTTCCTTTAATGTTATTTAATGCTGTAAAAATAGCAAGGCTAATTAAAATCATATGTCTTCTAATTGACACAACACAAACAAAAAACCCGATTATCTCTAACCGGGTCTTTTGAGAGGGTATCATGGGAAATCTTATTTTGTAAGAATCATTTTTTTTGAGTAACTAAAACTTCCTGCCTTTAAAGTATATATGTAAACACCTGATGAAAGATTATCCCCTGATTTATTTTTCCCATTCCATGCAACCTGATATCTTCCCGCAGCCTTATTTTCACTTACTAACTGAGCTACTTCCTGACCAATCACACTGTAAATACTGAGTCTTACAGATGAGTTCTCAGGAATATCAAATGTAATTATTGTAGATGGATTGAATGGATTCGGATAATTTTGATATAGATTAAAATCTGTTACAATCTCAGCATTATCAGTAATTCCAGTTACAAAGTTCAAGTCATATTCTGCTTCAGTTGCAAATACCGGCGGTAAATTATCAATTTGATCTGGAGTATACGGTACACCATCACCATCAGAATCATTTCCATTTTCACCCGAACTTTGTGCTTCTGAAAGTTGCATTTTATTGCCAACTGTTTTGAAGAATCTTGTGTAAATAATTGGTGCATCTTGTCTATCTAAAACCAATCTTGATTCTCTTAACACACCAGAGAGGGCTGCAAAGTTAAGGGGAGTATAAGTTGCAATATCATTGCCAAGTGTTGTACGGAATCCTTTTGCTTTTGCGACATAGAAATTGTTAATTAAAAAGTCATATCCTTTATCTGCTGCATTTTTATATGCAATATCACCGGTTACCTGATATGCAGCGATTAAACCACGAATTGCAGCAGACTGAGACTCAACTGTTGTAGCCGAGTTATCTACTCCTATACCAATTGTATATCCATTAAAGAATTTTCCATTGCCATCATAAAGTTTATTCAAAATAAAATTGGCTTGTGCAGTGATTGCATCTTTAACCATGTTCGATAAATCCATACCGTTAAACTCTTCAACAACTTGTTTAAATATCGCCAAAGAATAACCAGCTGTAAAAGTTGAAATTGAACTTTCTTGCTGAACAGCACCGCCAACTAAATTTGATACATCAATAAAAGTCCCTTCTGCAGAATTAAAATGCATCGCAAGAGTATTCATTGCTATAATTTTTGTAGCTCCCATAAACAAGTCAAATATACCAGGCATTCCTGTTTGGGCCATAGCAGCAGGAAACGGATCGCCATCAAAAACCGGTTTATAAGCTAAATGTGCTGCATCGCTAGTATTATTAGGGTCTGCCATATTCTGAAAACTTACTGTTCCCCAAAGAAATGATATCTGATCCCACAAATAACTCGATGCATCAGTTACAACAAATGATGTCGGTTTAGGAGGCATTGATGCACTTACTTCCGTTTCAGTAACTGCAATTTTATGAGGGAAATATTTAATTCCATTTTTGGGATCATAAGTCATTGGATCGACACTCCCAAGTTGATTTCCATCATAAGCTAAAGAGTTTACAAGAAACATTGTTTTGTTTGCACCTTCTGCAGTAAGTACCTGTCCAATAAATCCATCAAGATTATTTCCACCATAAAAGATATTATTATTTGAATCGAAATGAATTGAACCTGCTGAATCCGGGGAAACAGAGCCATCAGCATCTATTCCATTATCATCTGCATCGTGAAATCCACCGAGCATATCTTTGGCCCATAAATATTGCTTCATTAAAGTTTGTCCCATTGCAGCAAGATTAAGAGTTTTATCCATCTTATTCCTATCCCATCGTAATGTGCTAAAATCTTCCCAAGCAAATTTTTGTGCATCTATCTTTTGAGGAAGTCTGGGATCGCCACTTACAAATTCAGCAAATTGTGGGAAAGGATTTCCCGGAGGTGGCTGATTGGCAAGCATTGAGAAGTGCATTATCATTTTCATCATCTCATCATCTTCTTTGAATCCATTTGGTTGCATTGTCATTGAACCATCAAAATTTGGATCAGTCTCCATTCCCGCCATTTGTGCGACCATCGGTGACCAAATCATGTGAAGCCCTAACCCAGAACGCGATATAATTGTTCCTAATTGATATCTTGAATATTCATAATTCTCAATGCCCAAAGTATATGATATAGAATCAGGTGAATTAAGTATGAATGGATCAAGATCGTCTAAATTATATCCTATGGCTTCTGCATACGGCTCGCCACTCTCATTAATTTCGTTGGCAAGAAAAAGCTGCTCATGTGTTTTAAAAATTGTTTTATTAGTAATTTTGACTTGGCTGTAAATTGATATTACTGCCATAATCATTAAGATAAAAACAGAAAATAACTTTTTCATTTTGTTACTCCTTATTGTTTGTTAAATATTTTTCTAATTTCCGAATTAAACTTACCTGATGAATTCAACTGTTACTGTCAAGGATTTGACATAAATCAATTATAAATAATGACTTTTAGTTTTGGAAAATATTTTTTTGACTCCGTACCATACTACGTGTATTATATTTGTGTAAGAAGTAAAAAA
>PFVB01000072.1 GCA_002790395.1 Ignavibacteriales bacterium CG_4_9_14_3_um_filter_34_10
TAGTGATTAGGCAATAGGGAATTGTGATTAGGCAATAGGCAATAGTGGTTAGGCAATAGGGAATAGTGGTTAGGCAATAGGCAATAGTGATTAGGCAATAGGCAATAGTGGTTAGGCAATAGGCAATAGTGATTAGGCAATAGGGAATAGTGATTAGGCAATAGGCAATAGTGATTAGGCAATTGGGAATAGTTAGGTAACATTATATTTCATTTTTACTATTTATCATTTTAAACTTACGACTAAATATATGATTCTTTTAAATTAAATCAATCATTAAATCCTCAACCACTACTCCCTACTGCCTATTGCCTACTTCCTCAAAGATTCGGTAATTTATTAAGCAATAACCAATACATTCCAATTTGTTTTACTGCTTCCACAAACTGATCAAAATCTACCGGCTTTTGGATGTAGCTGTTAACACCAAACTTGTAACTTTCAATCATATCTTTTTCTTGATCGGAAGAAGTTAAAACAATAACCGGGATCATCTTTTTCTCGTCATCATTCTTAATAATTTTCAGAACTTTCAATCCGTCAACTTTGGGTAATTTAAGATCGAGCAGAATAACTTTCGGTTTATCGTTGGGCTTGCGATGGTCATATTTATTTCTGCAATAAATAAAATCGAGCGCATCTTCGCCATCATTCACTACTATGATGTTGTTAGCGATACCGCTTTTCTTCAATGCGCGTAAAGCCAATTCAACATCGTTTAAGTTATCTTCAATAAGCAGAATATCAACCGGAGATGTATCCATTTTGTTCTCCTTTTTTTTATTTAATAAATATCCTAATTATCAATCAAAGAACAAAGCTGTATTTTATTTTTTCCTTGTGAACACTGCAAGAATTTTTTAGGTTTAGAAAGATTTCTCAGGCGCTTCGTTCCTTCGAAATGACAGTTCGGAATTTTTCAGTTAACTGTTTTATTTGTTCAGAAGGATGTATTCCTTTCTACCCCACTCAATCAATTTTTGCTTAATGAAATCGAGAATCATCCGATGCTGCTCACTTCCATTTCCAGTAATAGAAAGCGGTTGACCAAAGGCAACTTCAACCTGTCTGCTTGTGTCAATTTTACCAAATTCCTTAATAATTTTCCCGTTTTTCCACGCATCAGTCAGAATTGCCATTGGAACGACAGGCACATTATTTTGTTTTGCCAATTTTATCCCGAGCGTATTAAATGACTTAGCATCAAATCCGAAACTTCTTGTTCTTTGCGGAAAAATAATAATAGATCTGCCACTTTTTAATCTCGCTGCGCCTTCTTCCATCACCAATTTCAAATCCTCCCTGGGATTTGTCCTACCTACAATAATCGGGTAGCGGGCATTATTAACAGGACCGAATAGAGGATAAGTTGTAAGTTCTTTTTTAACAACAAAACACACTTTTTTGATCGGATGAATAATTGCAGGGAGAATTAAAGTTTCCATCGTACTCATGTGATTTCCGATAAAAACCGCAGGACCATCAAACTTTTTGATATTCGACATGCCAGTAAAATGAAACTTCACTCCTGATTTTTCAAAACTGTCAAGCAAATCAAGAGAACTACCAACCCACTGAAATCCATTATAAACATTATTTACAGCAAGTTTGTTTGAATAATGAATAACTCTAATAATATTTGTGTAGAAAAAAAAGGAGGGCAAAAGCAGTTTTTTTATTTTTGATAAATCTGTAAAATACTCATCATTTTTTGCTATAATTTTTTCAAAATCGGTTAAATTTTTCATATTTCCCCAATACTTATTACAAATTTTAAAATAACAAAGCCTCAAAACAAAATTTTGAGGCTTTGTGACCCCAACGGGTCTCGAACCCGTACTCTCCACCTTGAAAGGGTGATGTGTTAACCAAGTTACACCATGGGGCCAAAATGTTGGGTGAGTAAAGGGATTTGAACCCTTGGCCTTCTGGGCCACAACCAGACGCTCTAACCAGCTGAGCTATACTCACCATGAACAAAATCACAAGAGTACGCCAGAGTGGACTCGAACCACTAACCCCCAGCTTAGAAGGCTGATGCTCTATCCGATTGAGCTACTGGCGCAAGAATCCAAACATTTACTCAAAGAACAAAAAGAACAATTTGTCGGGGCGGCAGGATTCGAACCTGCGACCTCCTGCTCCCAAAGCAGGCGCGATAAGCCGGGCTACGCTACGCCCCGAAAGTTACTTATCAAAAACGGGATTGTAAAAATAAATCTTTCATTGGTGATTGTCAATTTTGACTGCAAATTAAATTTTTACCACAAAAATCACAAGCAATTTCGAAAAAAAACTTACACGAACTTCAATATGACATTTTGGAATTTTTCAGTTAATTCTATTGATTATTTGCGTCCGTTGCGTCTTCTTTGCGAACGTTGCGAGAAATTTTTGAATCCAGAAAGATTTCTCAGTCGCTTCGCTCCCTCGAAATGACAATTTGGAATTACACTTCAAGATTCTGCTGATAAATCCAGTTAACTATTAAACTTAATTATTTATAAGTTTATTCGGGATAATTATTTTCCGAATGTTTATCTTTAAATAAAAAAAAGAAAAAATTGAGTTTACCCTTTTTTATACTTTCACGATTTATAAAATCCAACAGGAATTCACATTTCATTTCCCTGTTATCTGTTTTTACAATATCAGGAATTTCTCTCGGTGTTTGTGTGCTTATTATTTCACTTTCGGTTATTACCGGATTTGAAGATATGATTAAAGAGAAGGTTGTAGGTTTCAATTCACATATAATTATCTCCGGATTCGGTCAGCGAAAACTTGCTGAAAATCTGCTTGTTGAAAATAAAATAAAATCGGTTTTGAATTCAGATATCTCCGAAATGCAAAAGTTTATCTCACAAAAAGCCATTTATTCATTCAAGGATTTTTCTGACGGAATTGAAATACTTGCATTTGAAAAGAAAGATGAGTTTTTGAAAAATTCCATTATTTCGGGCGAAAAATCAGCCCCGGACAATAACAAAATCATTATCGGAAAAAAACTTGCTGATAAATTAAATATCAATACCGGTGACAGATTTACTGTATTCTTAATTGACACAGAAACTTTATCCCAGTTGAACAGAGATTTTAAAATTAAGCAGTTTATTGTTTCCGGAATATTTGAGACAAACTTTGCTCAGTATGACGACATGAAATGTTTTATTGGATGGGGAACTGCCAGAACTTTTTTTGATATGCAAAATCAAATTTCAGGTTATAATATAAAATTAAAAAATTTAGACCAGCTAAATTTTCTGTCCGAAAAATTACAGGGACAATTAAATTACCCTTATTTTGTAAGGACTATATTTCAGCAATATCAAAATATTTTCACATGGATTGACTTGCAGAAAAAACCGATTCCGCTGATTTTAGGCTTGATTGCAATCGTCGCTGTATTCAATATTATTGGCACAATTCTGATGATTATTCTCGAAAAATTTACTGATATCGGGATTTTAATTTCTATAGGCACAAAGCGAATTGACATAATAAAAATATTTTTACTGCAGGGTTTGTCACTTTCAGCAATTGGAATAATTGCCGGGAATATTTTGGCGGCAATTTTGATTTTCCTGCAAACTCAGTTTAATATAATTTCGTTACCCGGCGAAATTTATTTTCTGTCAAAAGTACCTCTGGAAATCAACATGAAAATATTCGCTATTGTTTCGGTTGTTACATTCTTGTTCAGCATTTTATCCTCTGTCATTCCAAGTTATATCGCTTCAAAAATAAACGTCATAAAAGCAGTGAGATTCAACTGATGAATGAATTTTTTATTGCCAAACGTTATCTGAAAGCAAAGCACAAGATCGGTTTTATAACCATTTTGTCGGCAATTTCATGGGTTGGAATTACGATCGGTGTTGCCGCACTGATAATTGTGATTTCTGTTTTTAACGGATTTGGCGGACTTGTAAAAAATTTATTAATCAGTTACGACCCGCATATAATTATCTCAACACAGCAGGCGGAAAATACCGAAAAAAGAATCAACTCACTGTTATCAGAAAATCATGAAGTAAAAAGTATTTCGCCTATTCTCGAAGCAAAAGGGATTGCAAATTCGGGTAACAATTTCAATGTGGTTGTAATAAAAGGATTGAATCTTCCAACTCTGAATTCTCTTGGGTTTATAAAACAAAAAAACAGAATTGAAAACGACTTCAAAAATAATTTTGCAGATATTTTTATCGGACAAATTCTTGCTGCAAAAATGGGATTGATGGAAGGCGATACAATTTCACTTATTCCAATTAAAACAATTAAACAGAGTGTCGTTGATTTCACATCCCTTCCGATTGTTTATAAAGGAATCGTAAAAAATATATTTACAACGAATAACAAAGAATACGACGAAAATTATATTTTCACATCACTGGAATCAGCAGAAATAATTTTTGGCGGAAGATTCAGGATAAATAGTTTTGAAATAAGGCTTGGCAATATTGAATCGCTTAACACAATAAAATCAAGACTGCAGAAAGAACTTGGGAATGAAGTTAAAATAACCACGTGGTACGAGTTGCACAAGAATTTATATGATGTTATGCAGATTGAAAGATGGTCGGCGTTTTTACTTTTGACGATGATAATATCAGTGGCTGTTTTCAATATCTTGAGCACACTAACGATGATTGTTATCGAAAAAAAGCGAGATATCGGTGTACTGATGGCAATGGGATTTAACAAAAATTCAATTATCAGATTATTTATTTATCAGGGAATTCTTGTCGGAACGGGCGGAATATTTTCCGGACTGCTTCTCGGATTGCTCACATGTTATTTACAGATTCGGTATAAATTCTATTCATTGGATCCAACAAAATACATCATTGATGCACTGCCGGTGAAAGTTGACCTGCTTGATATTCTTTCCATTGTTTTGGCGACTTTGTTTCTTGCTTCTCTTGCTTCAGTTTACCCGGCAAAGAAAGCATCTGAAATTAATATTGTAGAATCAATAAAATACGAGTGAAATTATGTCTGAAATATTAAAATGTAATTCGGTAAACAAAACATTTTTGACAGGTCAGAATGAAGAGCTTCACATTCTTAAGAATGTCTCACTATCGATTAAGGCAAATAAATTAACGGTAATTATTGGTGCTTCCGGTGCCGGTAAATCGACATTTCTGCATATCCTCGGTGGTTTGGACAAACCTGATTCGGGCGAAGTTATTTTATTAAATCAAAATCTTTATGAATTAAAGAATAATGAACTGGCAAAATTCCGTAATAAAAATATCGGTTTTGTGTTTCAGTTCCATCATCTTCTGCCTGAATTTACTGCTGAAGAAAACGTAATGATTCCGCTTTTAATTTCCGGTAAAAGCAAAAATGAAGCAAGGAAATCAAGCCTTGAATTATTAAAAACTGTCGGACTGGAATCGCGGAAAAATCATAAACCTGCAGAACTTTCGGGCGGTGAATCACAGCGGGTTGCTGTTGCTCGTTCACTTGCATGCAATCCTAAAATTATTTTTGCAGATGAGCCAACCGGGAATCTTGATAGTGAAAACAGCAAATCACTGAATCAATTATTCCTTCAGCTTAAAAACGAAATGGATATTTCATTCCTGATTGTCACGCACAATCCTGAGTTGATGAATATTGGCGATGAGATAATCGAAATGAAAGACGGCGAGATTATTCCGATAGACGCAAAACAAAATTCACATGGAAAAGAAAATTCGTAATATTTGATAATATCTCACTTATTCATTGTGAGATTTATTGGTTCAACATTCTTTTCAAGAAATCATAAGTCAGTCTGACACCAAAACCAGTATCGTAATTTTCAGTATATGAATTTTCTTTATGTTTCAAAGCCGGTCCAGCAATATCAAGATGAACCCATGGTATGTTCTCTTCAACAAAATTTTCAAGAAATTTGGCGGCTGTTATTGCCCCGCCCCATCGCGGACCAAGATTACTTACATCTGCAATTTTACTCTCCAGCAATGAGTCATAATCATACCACATTGGCAATTCCCAAATTCTTTCGTATGTATAGTCAGCAGATGATTTCAGAGTTTCAGAATATTTTTTTTCATTTGTGAACATGCCGGAAGCAATTTCTCCTAACGCAACGACACAGGCACCTGTTAGTGTCGCATAGTCAATCAACAATTCCGGTTTGAATTTACATGCATAAGTTATTGCATCAGCTAAAACAAGTCTTCCTTCTGCATCTGTATCTTTTACTTCAACTGTTTTACCTGAATAAGATTTTATTACATCTCCGGGTTTATATGATTTTCCGGAAATCATATTTTCAACTAAAGGCATAACACCGAATAATTCAACCGGCAAATTGTTTTTGGACGCAGCGAGAATTGTACCGACAACAGATGCAGCTCCAGCCATATCGCCTTTCATGTCAATCATTCCGCTTGTCGGCTTGATCGATAATCCACCGGAATCATAAGTAACGCCTTTTCCAACCAAAGCAATTTTACGTTTGGATTTTTGAGTTGGTTTGTAATGCAAAACCAAAAGCCGCGGTGATATGTCACTCGCACCACCGACAGCAAGCATTAAATTCATTCCCATTCTTTTAAGCTCTTTTTCTCCTATCAACCTTACAGAAACACTTTTCTGCAAAAAAACTTTTTTAACTTTTTCACCAAAAACTTCTGGAGTCAAAACATTTGCCGGTTCATTTACTAAATCACGGGCAAAGTAAACAGAAGTCAATACATTTTCAATTTGCTTTAGATTCTTTTTCAACAGCAAATCATTTTCAGCCTGAACTGTCACGTTTAATTTTTGATTTTTCTCTTTTTTTGACTTATATGAAAATGTATAATTGCCAAGCCACAAGCCTTCAATGAATGAAAAATAAAATTGCGACTCATCTGCAAATTTTGCTGAATACAAATCAAAAGAAGGAATGATAATATTCAGATTTTCTATATTTTCTTTTTCGAGTTCCTGAATAATCTTTGAAATAGCATCCCTGAAAAAATCGGTAGTGAATTTTTTATCCGGTTTCGTTTTGATTAATATTAACAAATCAGGTTTTCCCGAAGCGACTGCAGTTTTTAATTTTTCCCTCTCGCCTGTCAAAAAACCTGAAAGCAAGTTTTGATTTATATTAATTTCATTGTCTGTTAAAAAGCTTTTCACATTTTTGTTAAGTTTATTGTTATCAATAAAAAAATTCACCAAAGCAGATTTATTGAGATCAGGCAGAATTTGCTTTTTAGTATTATCGCTTTTTTCAATTTTTACATTTAACTGAAAAATCATTTTACACTTCCATCCCCTTTAGGTATTGTGAAATTCTATCAATTATTTTTTCTTCATAGTCTTCTATTTTAGCCACGTCAATTCGTAACCCCGCAGCATTCATGTGCCCGCCTCCGCCATATTCTGCAGCAATTCTATTAACAGGAATTTTACCGACTGAACGCAGACTTGCTTTAAATCCCGTTTCAGTTTCAAAAAAAAGCAAGCCAACTTTTATGCCTTTTATCGTCAGACAATAGTTTACAAATCCCTCTGTATCTTCAACACTTGTATTTGTTTTCATTAAATCATCTTTTGTGATTTTCATGTATGCTATTTGATTTGATTTATCAAACTTCATACTTAAAAGCGAACTGCCGAGTAAATTCAACTTTCCAAGTGAGCCCTGATCATAAATTTCTTTATAAATCTGATTTGGATTTATTCCCGTTTCCAAAAGTTTTGCAATTCGGAGATGAGTTTCCGATGTTGTCCTATCGTATCTGAAAGATCCTGTATCAGTCATGATTGCCGCATAAAGAGATTCAGCTATTTGGAAATCAAAATCAATTTTCATTTCACTGATCAAATCAAAAACCATTTCTCCGGTTGAAGCATAAGATGGATCAACAAAAAGATTTTCGGTGAAATTCTCCGGAAATTCGTGATGATCTATACAAAGTTTTATCTTGCTGCTATTACGAAATAAATCCTGCATTTCTGATATTCTGGAAAGCTGCTGAAAATCGAGTGCAACCAAAACATCTGCTTCATCAAATAATTTGCTATGACTGACAGCATCAAATTTTTCAATAACATTATCAGGATCTAAAAATTCAAGATAATATGGAATTTTGCTGTAATTAATAATTTTAGCTGACTTATTTAATTTCCTAATCAAATAATAGAAACCCATTTCCGAACCGATTGCATCGGCGTCCGGATTAACGTGAGTTGTAATTAAAAAGGAATCGTTGCTGTTTATAATCTGAATAATTTTACTAAAATCCATTCTTCTCCAAACAAAAAAAGCTGCTCCATAAATCAGAAGCAGCTTTTTATTTTTAAGTATTATTAGTCAACAACCCAAGTGTTACCACTGAAAAGTAATTTTTCAAGATTGCCTTTGCCTTTCTTCTCGGTTACTTCATCAATCTGTCTCTGAACACCGCCACCATAAGTCTCTTTAAGGATCTGTCTAAAAATTCCGATTGGTGTTGGTAAAGCTGGATCATCAGTCATGTGAGCCAAAATAAATGCACGAATCGGATTGCTGTCAAATTCATCATGAATCATTACATCATTGATTGAATTTTTACCATCTTCAAGACTGATAACAACAGGTGTAAATCCATCGAACTTTATTCCCTTCTCTTTATTTTTTCCAAAAAGCATTGGTTTTTTATGTTCTAAAACTAAGACATTGTCCATCTTGGTTTCTTTTTCAGTAAGATGCGAATAAGCTCCGTCATTGAAAATATTACAGTTCTGAAATATTTCAATAAATGCCAATCCCTTATGTTCTGCAGCTCTTTTGATCATTTCCTGCAAGTGCTTTGGCTCTCTGTCAATTGATCGTGCCACAAAAGTTGCATCAGAACCAAGAGCAAGAGAAAGCGGATTGAAAGGATAATCAACACTTCCATACGGAGAGCTTTTTGTTATTTTTCCTTTTTCGGAAGTTGGTGAATACTGACCTTTGGTTAATCCATAAATTCTGTTATTAAACAAAAGGACTTTCAAATCAACATTTTTCCTGCATGCATGAATAAAATGATTTCCACCAATACTCATCAAATCACCGTCACCGGTTGCAACCCAAACAGACAATTCCGGTCTAGCAACTTTCAGTCCAGTTGCAATTGCAGGTGCTCTTCCGTGAATGCTATGAAAACCATAAGTATTCATATAATACGGGAAACGGCTTGAACAGCCAATTCCAGAAACAACAACAATATCTTCTTTTTTCTTTCCGATATCGGGCAATGTTCTTTGAACCTGAGCGAGTATTGAATAATCACCACACCCCGGGCACCAGCGAACATCCTGATCAGATGAAAAATCTTTTGCCGTTAATTTTACTTCTGCAACATCTATTTTATTTTCCATTTCCGCCTCCAACAATTTCAAGTATTTTATTTTGTAGTTCAATCGATTTGAATGGCAAACCTTTCAATTTTGAATATGAAATTGTTTTAACCAAATATTCAATTCTCAAAATTTTTGAAAGCTGACCAAGGTTTAATTCAGGTACAAGAACATTTTTAAAACCTTTCAAAATATCGCCTAAATTTTTCGGCATCGGATTCAAATATTTTAAGTGAACCTGAGAAACTTTCACTCCCTGAGCTCTCACATTAGCAACTGCTTCAGTGATTGCACCGTAAGTTCCACCCCATCCAATTACTAACAAATCACCTTTATGTTCACCGATAACTTCCGCATCAGGAATTTCATTCTGAATGTTTTTAATTTTTTGAGCTCTAAGATTGCACATCAAATGATGATTTTCAGAATCATAGCTTACATTACCAAAAATATTAGCTTTTTCTAATCCACCGATCCTGTGCTCAAGTCCCGGCGTTCCCGGCTTTACCCAAGGTCGTGATAAAAGATCATTTCGATTATAAGGATAAAAACCTTCAGGATTTGTTTCAAATTTCACTTCAAACTTGTTCAATTCATCTACATGAGGAATTCGCCATGGTTCAGAACCATTGGCAATAAATCCATCTGTTAATAAAACAACCGGAGTCATAAATTTAGTTGCTAATCTTGCTGCTTCAATCGCCATATAAAAACAATCCACTGGTGTACTGGCAGCAATAACGCAAACAGGCGATTCACCATTCCTGCCATAAATTGCTTGAAGAAGATCTGACTGCTCAGTTTTTGTCGGCAAGCCTGTACTCGGTCCTCCTCTTTGAACATTAATAATTACCAAAGGCAATTCAGTAATAACTGCCAATCCGATAGCTTCAGTTTTTAATGCCATACCGGGACCGCTGGTTGTGGTTATCGCTAATGAACCTCCATAAGCTGCACCAATAGCAGCAGTAACACCACTGATTTCGTCTTCAGCCTGAAAAGTTTTAACCCCAAAATTTTTATAAGTACTTAAATAATGTAAAATATCAGAAGCGGGAGTGATTGGATAAGTGCCGAGAAATATCGGCAAGCCGCTTAATTCTGAGGCAGCCACCAGTCCGATTGCTGTTGCTTCATTTCCGGAAATACTTTTGTAAGTACCCTTTGGAAGTTTAGCAGGAGCTACACTAAAACGGGTAGTAAACAATTCAGCCGTTTCACCAAAATAATATCCGGCTTTAAGTACCTTCAAATTTGCATCCAAAATATCAGGCTTTTTGCCGAACTTTGAATTCAACCATTCAATCGTTGGTTCAATAGGCCGGTTAAACATCCAGTACATTAATCCTAACGCAAAAAAGTTTTTAGATCTTGTAACTTCTTTCGTACTTAGTTTTGAATCTTTCAGTGTATTTGCAGTCAAGGTAGTAATTGGAACTTTAAAAGTCTGATAACCATCGAGACTTCCATCTTCCAACGGGTTGGAATCATAATGAGCGGTTTTAAGATTTTTCCCGTCAAATGAATCTGAGTTGATAATGATAATTGCATTTTTCTTAACGTCTTTTAAATTAATTTTTAATGCAGCAGGATTCATTGCAATCAATATATCAGGGCTATCACCTGGTGTATGAATACTGCTCGAACTAAAATGGAGCTGAAAACCCGATACACCGTAAAGTGTGCCTGCAGGGGCGCGTATTTCTGCGGGATAATCAGGAAAAGTATTTAAGTCGTTTCCTACAATAGCTGTCGTGTTGCTGAATTGAGTACCTGTCAATTGCATACCGTCACCGGAATCCCCGGCAAAACGGATTGTTACATCTTTCAGGTCTTGTACATTCTTTTTGTTTTTATCCATGATTTAATAACTCTTTTATTATTAATTATAATATTTTGTTTTCTAAAATAAATAAGTAGCAAGCGTAAAACAATTTAATCAATTTACATTTGACAATATTTCTTGAAAAGATGAGGCATCAATAAAACCAGTTATTCTCTCAACTTCCTCTCCCTTGCTGTTAAAAATCAATATCGTCGGCATTCCAAGTATGTTGAATTTCCTCCTAATTCTTTCTGTTTCATCATCCATTGTTTTTGTCATGTCAACTTTAAAGGACGCAAAACTTTTACCAGCTTCTGTAACTTTTTTATTGCTGAAAGTCATAGCATCCAGTTCTTTACATGGAATGCACCAATCAGCATAAAAATCAATCATTATTTTCTGTTTCCCAAGAGCACCGGAGAAGTTTTGATCTGAATACATCTGCCACTGCGATGAGTTCACTTCATTTGGAACAAGCCAATAGGCAGCCACTCCAATAAGAATTAGCGAAAAAATAATTTTAAACCTTTTAAAGAACTTAATATCATTGGCAAGTTTATCAAAAAACATCAAATAAGTTCCAACACCAATCATAAAAATCGGAAGGACATATTTGTTAATATCTTTCGGGATAAGAGGGCCTACAAAATATAAAGCCATTCCAAGCAATAAAAATCCAAAAATATGTTTTATGCCATCCATCCAAAATCCGGCTCGCGGAAATTTTTTAATCTTCCCTGAAAAAACAGCTAATACCAAATACGGCGCCCCAAGTCCAAGTGCAAGAAAAAAGAACATTAAGAAACCTAAAAAAATATCAGCTTTTGCAGCCACAAATGTCAATAAACCAATTACGAATGGACCTATACACGGGGCAGCAACCACACCCATTGTCAAGCCCATCAAAAATGCACCAAACATTCCTGATTTTGCACCGCCGGCTTTTATTACAAGACTATCGGGAAGTTTAAATTCATAAACTCCGAACATACTTAATGAAAGCACGACAAAAATTAAAGCAATAATTATTATCACAATCGGGTTTTGCAAAAGCGAACCGAAAACAGCGCCACTCATTGCGGTTGCAACTCCAATTACTGAATATGTAAAAGCCATTCCTAAAACATATAGTAACCCAAGCAAAAATAATCTGCCTGTTCTACCTTCACTCTGTCCGCCAAAATAACCTATAGTAATCGGTATTAAAGGATAGACACAAGGAGTTAAATTCAGTGCCAAACCACCTAAGAAAACTAAAAGCAAACTTAATACTAACCCACTTGATTCAAGTTGATTGGCAAGTGAATTTTCAGTATCAGCTTTTTCACTTGTATTAATTTTCTTATTATCAGAGATTGCTCTTCCCTTTTCAGGATTTTCATTCAGAATACTTACATTTAATTCCCCTTCAGCAACATTCGGAGGCATGCAGGAAGCATTATTGCAAGCCTGATAATTCATTCTCAAAATCAAATCGTGCTTACCCGTAGAATTTGATTTGCTTTTAATTTTACATTTAATTTCAACTTTTCCTTCAAACACAGAAATTGGTTTGGGAGAAAAATCAAATTTA
>PFVB01000044.1:0-4973 GCA_002790395.1 Ignavibacteriales bacterium CG_4_9_14_3_um_filter_34_10
TTTTGTAATATAAAGGATACCATTCGGTTTGAGATAGAAGTTTGTATTTCCGGCTTTTTTATTAATTGGAGTTATAATTTTTTTGTTTTCAATATATAATCCCAGTGGCAAATAGTTTGTCATAAACATGCCGGCATTTGTCGCAAAAGTTAATTCTTTATTTCTTGCTCTGAGAACCTTATTCAATAGCAAAAATTTGTTAAAGTACTCTCCGTTTTTATCCCTTAAAAAGAATTCAACTTTATCTTTTTTGAGATCAGCAATAAAATATTGAAATCTTTCGTCTGAAATACTTTTAATCGAATCAGGAAAAAAACGAGCATATAAAATTGTTGCAATTATGGCAAAAGAGATTAGCAATAATTTTTTCATAACCAAGTTCAAAAAGTTGATGTGCTAATGTTTTTTCACTCTGCTTTTAATTAAAGATGCGGTTATTCCGAGCAATAAAATCAATAAAATTACGGCAAGCGAAAATCCTGTGGGGATTGGATAACTATGCGATAAAATCATTTTTATACCAACATATATCAACACAAAAACTATACTGATCTTCAGATAGATAAATTTTTCAATCATTGCAGCTAACGCAAAGTAAAGTGCTCGCAGCCCAAGTATGGCAAAAACATTTGATGTAAAAACTATGAACGGATCAGTAGTAACAGCAAATATTGCCGGAATCGAATCAATTGCAAATAAAACATCAGAACTTTCAATTACCACCAAAGCAATAAACAAAGGCGTGGTTGCAGTGGCACCATTTATCTTTGTAAAAAATTTGTGACCGTCATAATGATCTGAAACCCGATAGAATTTCTTAACGAAACGCACGAGAATATTTTTATTCGGTTCGACTTTTTCTTCTTTTGAAAACAGCATTTTAAGTGCAGTAATAATCAGCAATCCTCCGAAAACAAAAATCATCCATTCGAATTTTTCAATCAAAGCAACGCCTGCAAAAATCATTGCACCGCGCATCAGCAGAGCTCCGACAATGCCCCAAAATAAAACTCTGTGCTGATAAATTGTCGGAATATGGAAATAGGAAAATATCATAACAATAACAAAAATATTATCAAGGCTTAATGACTTTTCGATTACATAGCCTGTGAAATATTTTAATGCGGCTTCTTCACCTGACATTAAATGTCCGAGTTCTTTGCCAATGCCGAACAAATGATTTTCATATGCAAAGTAAATGAACACATTGAAAAGCAGTGAAAGGAAAATCCAAAATATTGTCCACAACAACGCTTCCTTTGTCTTGATTACGTGATCTGTTTTGTTGAAAACACCCAAATCAAGAAAAAGCAAAAACAGAATTAAAAATAAAAAGCCAATCCAGAGAATTATTGTCATATCTATCAATATTATTTATAAATTTGTTGTGAAAATAATTATAATTTTCATCAAAAAATAATTCAATTACAAAAACAGATCTTATTATGCAAGAAACTCTCATACTTTTAGCAATTGGCTTGGCTGCCGGACTTGCCAGCGGAATTTTGGGAATAGGTGGCGGCATTATCATTATTCCTGCATTGGTTTATATTCTTGACTATTCACAAAAGCAGGCACAGGGGACATCGCTTGGATTACTTCTTCCACCGGTTGGGTTGCTGGCGTTGTTAAATTATTATAATGCAGGATATGTAAATTTAAAAGCTGCAGGATTAATGATAATTACATTTGTCATTGGCAGCTATTTATCATCAAAGTTTGCAGTTTCCCTCCCGGAACATATTATAAAAAAAGCATTTGCGGTTTTTTTGATGTTTTATTCAATAAAACTTTTTCTTGGTAAATAAATTAATTGATCACCTTACGCATTTGTCATGCTGAACCTGACTGCCGTCAGGCAAGTTTTATTTCAGCATCTGCAAAACTTTACCAAAGAAAATTCTGAAACAAGCCTGTCTGCCGACAGGCAGGTTCAGAATGACATTATTGTAAACTTTGCGTAAGGTGACTTAATTATTTAAGCAAAACCATTTTTTTTATCTCTGTAAAATCATCGGTTTTTAATCTATAATAATAAAAGCCGCTTGCTAATTTGTTGCCATCAAAAACCACTTTGTAATTCCCGGGTGATTTTTGCTCGTCAATAAGCACAGATATTTCTCTGCCTAAAGCATCAAAGACTTTCAATTCCACATTTGCTGACTTGTTTTCGTTGGGTATCGAAAATTCAATTGTAGTATATGGATTAAATGGGTTTGGGTAATTCTGCATCAAAGAAAACTTTGAGGGAATATTTATTTTTGTCTCACCAATTTCAGTCACTTCATCAAAGTGGTTTGCAAGGATTTTCGTAAGGAATAATTCCACCTCATTTTCATTCATAAAATATAACGGAAAACTCAGCAGCACCAATTTATAATCATTGCCAAGATATTCGATTCCCACAGGTTTGTTCAACATGCTTCCCATTACTGTCGATGTATCATATTTTGTGTCAAACAGAAAAATTGCATTCGATTCAATTGAAGGATAAATTGCTTCTATGTTTGACATATGATAATTAAAGTCGGAAGAAACTTTATTGGAATCAGCATGCATTGTCGGATAATTATTCATTGTGCTGATTGCTCCGGCAAATTTCGATCCTGTATGCTTTTCTGCTTTGCTGATTTTTAGAATATCATACATAAAAGTTCCCGACTCATAAACAGCTGGATATTTAAAATTTGCTGCAAACGCTTTGGAAGGCGTGTAGCCGGAATAAATAAATTTTCCACCTGAAAGCAAAAATCTTTTCAAATCATTTTGTGCAGAAAGTGGTGCAGACAAATTAACGAAATCATCTCCATGCCAAATGACAGTAGAATAATTAGCGAAATCAACCACTGAAATTCCACCTCTCTCAATGATATCATAATTTGACTGATTAAACTTTCTTAAAACGTTTTTGTAAAAATTGTCAACAGTTTCATCATTAGGTTTACCAATATTTCCGTTTCCGTCATAAGTTTCATCAACAATAAGTATTCCTTTGTTAAATGTAAAATTAACCGGAGTAAAACTTTTTTCACTTATGATACTCTCGTTGCCATCCAAATCAAACACAGACAATCCGATAAAATATTTTTTTCCAGCGGATAAATTGGTCAACGAAAAATTGTTGGCTTTGGTAACAAAATTATTATCATATATTCCGCTTGAAGTACCGAGATAAATTTTAAAATGTGAAAAATCAGTTTCGTGGTTGTTTCCCCATATCAAATTAACAGCTGTGCCATTCTCAACATCATAAATATCAAAATCATTAATAGCTGCAGGCACAGACAAAGCATTTAAAAGAGTCGCACATGAAGATTTTACAACTTCAGTACAATACGGAACATTGCAATAATCAATCACATCTTCATCTGAATGATAGACAGAAGAAAATTCAGATTCTTCAAAGTAAATAGCTTTGAATCCATTACTCCAAAATGAATAACTATCTGAATATGATGCGTTTAAATCCCCTTTGTTTGAATTCAACGTAGTGTATTTGTTAATACAACTTAATGCCAATTCAGCATACTGTTCGCTACCGGAATAATAATTAATATTCACAGAACTATTAAAAACCGACTTTGATGATGTTGAAATCATATCATGATTGATCATTAATTCAATATTCAGTTTTTGCATCGCAACTTTTGAGGCAAAATCTTCACTTCCAAAAAGGCCATATTCTTCACCGGCAAATGTCATAAACAATATATTTGCTTCCGGCTTGAATTGGGTTTCTTTCAATACTCTTGCAATCTCAAGGACTGCTGCTACTCCGCTTGCGTTATCATCAGCTCCAGGAGTAAATACCAGCGGGTTGTTTGTTGAAATACAATCATGATGCGCACCAACCACAAAATATTTATCGGATGTTTTTTCTGCTGATATTTGTGCAATCACATTATACTGCCAGGTATTCATAACGTAAAAAGAATCAAGACTTGCATTATCAAAACCAAATCTCTGAAATTGATTTTGTATCCATTTAGCCACCTCTTTTCTATTATTGGCTAACATAAATCGTGTTTTGAAACCCTGCAGTTTCTGAACAAAATATTTTACTGAATCGGAATTTATTTTTGAAATATTCAAATTTACGATCGAGTCAAGTTTTGCTGAACTCACTTTGGAAAACACTGGTTTTAAGTCCGACAGTTTTAATGTAATTGTTTTAAGAGGAGCAGATTTGAACCCGATTTTTGCCAGTTCTTTACTTGAAATGTTTTTTGCAATTGCAAAATCATTATCAAAATAAATTGTGTTTGCAATTGATGAATAGCTTGCTAAATCAAAGCCCTTTTTTTTTGTAATCAAAAAATAATTTTCATTCTCAATATGTTTTTCGATTTTCTGAAAATATACACTTGTCTCTTCCAATATTTTTATAGAAGTCTCATCAGAAATTACGATCAATGAACTTTTTCCTTGATAAAGAATTGGAATATTTTGACTTTCAATCAATGAAATGTTTTTACTGTTTGACTGAACAACCAATAAATAGCTGGAAACATTTGCTGCTTCCGTATTAATAAACAAGAATATTGCGATTAGTGCTTTAAGAAGATTTTTCATTTTAACCGTATTAATAATACGAGAAATCAAGAAACTATTTTTGAAGTTATTGTGCCTATTCCCGCAATACCGCCTTTCAATTCATCACCCGGGATAACTTTTCCTACACCTTCCGGAGTTCCTGTAAAAATCAAATCACCGGTTTCAAGTGTCATTTTTGAAGATATGTATTTTACTAACTCAACAGGTGAAAACAACATTTTATCAAGTGTTGAATTTTGTCTTTCTTTTTGATTTACAGAAAGAAAAATCCGCTCGTTTCCTTTGAGCATGTAATCTTTCTTCAAAACAATTTCACTCAGCACAGCAGAAGTATCAAACACTTTCGCTAATGTCCAGGGATTACCTTCTTTTCGGAATTGATTTTGAAGATCCCGCAAAGTCATATCAAGCCCAACAGC
>PFVB01000044.1:4985-17505 GCA_002790395.1 Ignavibacteriales bacterium CG_4_9_14_3_um_filter_34_10
GAGGTTTTCAAAAACAAAATCGGAAACGATGGAACTTCATTACCCAATTCGCGTGCATGTGCAGCATAATTTCTGCCAACACACACCAACTTCCCGCATGGTATTTTTTCATCACTATTGTGAACTTTTAAGTATTTCATTATTATTTTCCTGATATCTTTTTTTTAAAAATAACCTTTAATATTCAAACGAAAAAATAATATGAAAGAAAATTGGGACAAAAAATTTTCATCCGATGAATTTGTTTATGGGATTACACCAAATGAATTTCTAAAAAGCGAAATCGAAAAATTACCGGCAGGCAACCTTATAAGTTTTGGCGAAGGTGAGGGACGAAACGCTGTTTTTGCTGCTAAACTCGGTTGGGAAGTTGATGCTGTTGATTTTAGCATTTCCGGAAAAACAAAAGCCGAACAACTTGCCTTGCAAAATAATGTTTCAATCAACTATATAGTAGATGACGTTTTAAATTTTCAACCAAAGAAAAATCATTATGATTTAGCTGCCCTCATTTTTCTTCATGTTCCTGATGAATCCAAAATAAAACTGTTTGAAAATATCGTTGGTTGTTTAAAACCTGGCGGTAAAGTAATTCTTGAAGTATTTGAAAAAAGTCAATTAAAATATTCTTCCGGCGGACCAAAGCATTTAGATTTATTATACTCTTTAGAGGATATCGCAACGGGATTTGTTGAGTTGTCATTTTTAAGTTTTTTAAAAGAAATTATTTTTCTGAATGAAGGGGCTCATCATTCCGGAGAAGCTTCTGTGATTAGATTTGTCGGAGAAAAAAGTTGAGTTTTATTTGTTGTATAAATGTATTTCGAAAATACTATTCACCAAATAAACATTTATAAATAAATAGGGTTGATATCATGGGCAAAAGAAAATTTTTCCTTTTCTTTTTCTTGTATTCATTCCGGTTATTCTGTCAGGCAGATTCATTACTTACATTTTCTGAAATTATGTTTTACTCTCAGGGTAGCAATAATGAGTTTATTGAAGTGTTTAATTTGTCCCAGACAGATTCGATTGATTTAAGCAACTATAAAATAATTTATTCAACTTCCTCGCCCGATATTATTGTTCCTCTTGCAAAAAGTGTTTTGCTTCCTCAAACCTTTGCAATTATTCTTGAGGGTGATTATGATTTTACTTCGGGAATTTATAATTCAATAATACCAACAGAGGCAATTATTTTTAAGATTAACAATAATGCTTTTGGTGCTTCCGGACTTGCAAACACATCTGACAGAACTATTTACCTTCTTGATACTCAAAATGACACTCTTGATGTCTACACGTATTCAGCAAATAATTCGACTGGTATCTCAGATGAGAAAATAAATTTCTCAAAAGATAACAGTTCTTCAAACTGGAAGAACAGCATTAACCTTAACGGAACTCCGGGAAAAGTCAATTCTGTTTTTCCGGTTCAGAATAATATTTCAATTACATCTGTTAACGTTATTCCAACCAATCCTAAACAATTTGAAACAATTGAAATTAAAGCAACAATAAAAAACACGGGGAAATTTTCTCAAAACAATATTGAAGTAAAACTTTATGATGATTTAAATAATGATTCAGTCTTCACACAAAGTGAGATAATTGATTCAACGTTAATCATAGACTTATCTCCCAAAGATTCTGCAATAGTTACGCTTGAATTTACAGCTAATCAAAGTAAAAAATATTCTATGGAAATAATTGCATTTGCAGAGACTGATGAAGACTCATCGGATAATGTCATTTTATTTAGTATTACTGTACATCCTCCCGCAGCAAAATTTAATGACCTTGTTATTAATGAGTTAATGTATTCGCCACAAAACGATGAACCGGAATGGGTTGAACTTTATAACAGAAGTAAATCAGTAATTGATATTTCGGGTTGGAAAATTCTTGATAAAACCACGCAGACTGTTATCACTAATATCCCATATCAATTGGCGGCCGGAGACTTTTTGATATTAACTCATGATGCAACTATAACAAGCTATTATGATTCTGTTAATAATTATATCGTACTGAATTTACCAACCCTGAACAACACCGGTGATGATATTGTAGTTCGTGATTTTTATGGAAATATAATTGACAGCATTTCTTACAAATCAAGTTGGGGTAGATTAAACGGAGTTTCTCTTGAACGAATTAATTCAGATTTACCGACAAATGATTCATCAAACTGGAAATCTTCCCAATCAATTTACAGAGCAACTCCCGGCAAAGAAAATTCAATATCTCTGCACAGTAAAGATTTGATTATAAAAAATGTTTCAGATTTTCAACCATACTACGAATATGGAAGAACGATTCCATTAGACCTGAAAATTGTTAATATTGGTTTACAAACAATTACGGGCTTTTATATAAACATTTATTCCGACAGCGACGGAAACAACAAAATTGATGTTAGCGAATTGATTGAGCATTTCAGTTTTATGCCGAATAAGGAATTGAACGCTGGTGACAGCGTAATAATTAAGATTGATATTTCCAATTATTCGACTGGTAAAAACAATTTGATTTTTGAAGTTGCTGTAGACCAACATGAGTACAGTGAAAACAATTTCATTTTTGGTTCAATTAATGTTGTTAAAATTAATGAGGTTAGAAACGATTTGGTTATCAATGAAATAATGTATTCTCCAGCTAATCAACAGCCGGAATGGATTGAAATATTTAACCGAAGTCAGAAAGAAATTAATCTGAAGGGCTATCAGATAGCTGACAATTCGATGAAAAGCAAAGTTGTTATTAACACGATTATTATTGAGCCAAACGAATTTTATGTCGTTTCCAAAGACAGCTCACTTCTTTTCAATTATGATATTGATAAAGTAATAATATCCAACTTTCCTTCTCTGAATAATTCTTCCGATAAAATTATTCTGCTTGATTCTTTGAATCGCATAATTGATTCGGTTTACTACTTTTCAAGTTGGGGCGGAAATTCAGGAAAATCATTAGAAAGAATTGATGTTGATGCAACCTCAAATAACATTAAAAACTGGGGAAGTTGCATTGATGAATTAAAAGCAACTCCTGGAAAGAAAAACTCAGTTTCAAAACGCAATTACGATGCTGAGATTAAAAAAATGAGAGTGATTCCTGAGAAACCTTTTGTTGGTTCAGAATTCAATTTCAGTTCAGTTGTTTCAAATGTTGGAAAACTGCCTATTCAGCTAAAAGTTTTTCTGTATGAAATTAATCAGCAAGATTCTTCTCAAATAAACAACTTGGAAGAAAGTGTTCTGTTAACAATTAATCCCGGTGATTCAATAGAGTACTTGCCGAGTTATAAAAAGACAATGGATGGAAACACACATTCATATCTATTCGCAATTGAATCTTTGCTCGACGAAAACAACTCCAACGATAAAATCAGCGTTGAACTATTCCCTGCATTTAGTAACAAATCAATTCTGGTAAATGAAATAATGTTTTCACCGATTAATGGAGAGCCTGAATGGTTTGAGATTTACAACTCATTATCCTGCGATATTAACTTAAAGTCTTTTTCCGTTTCTGATATTTTAAGTTCTCCAATTAAAAATGAATTGGTAACGTATAATTTAATTTTGCCATCAAATAACTATTTGGTTATTGCCAAAGACTCTTCTATATTTTCTTATCACAATAAAATCGACTCAAAAGCAGTCATTTCTAAATTTGCCAATTTAAATAATGATTATGACGGCATCGTGCTTTACGATTATTACAACTCGATAATTGATTCGGTCCTCTATGATTTCCATTGGGGCGGAACTGACGGGCATTCCTTGGAAAGAATATCTTTCGGAGCCGACTCGAATGACAGCACAAATTGGATTTCTTCTAATGATGAAGAATTAAGCACTCCTGGAAAAATTAACAGTGCCTCCATAAAGAATTACGACCTTTCTTTATCTACTGTAAATACCTATCCACAATTTCCTAAAGCTGACGAAGATTTTATCGTGAGCACAAAGATTTTTAACATCGGGAAGTTTGTTGCAGAAAATACCAATGTGGCTTTTGAATTAATACACGAAAAAAACAAACGGATTTTTCACTCGTTTGAAATTAATGAATTAAAATCAGGGGATTCAATTACTATTAATTCTTTGCCAATAAATATTCAAAGCAATGCTGCAATAAATGTGAGGTGTTTATTCAATGCAGATGAAGATACGTCAAATAATTTCAAATCAATTTTGATTTATCCATCAGCTAATTCAAAATCTGTTGTTGTATCAGAATTTTATCCTTATCCAAATTCAAATGAAGTTGAGTGGATTGAACTTTTTAACACCTCAGATAAAATCATTGATATTGGCAATTGGAAAATCGGTGATCTATTGCCAACACCAAAAATTTCAATGCTTACGGGCACAAATCATTTAATCAATTCCAACGAGTACTTTCTCGTTTCACCGGATACAACTTTGTTAAATTCAAACACAAAAAAACTTCGGGCAGACTTTGGTAATCTTGGCAGCGTTGAAGATGGGATCATTCTTTTCGACGGAAATGGAAATCTTGTGGACAGCCTCAGCTACACAAAGACTATTACTATAAAAAAGGGGAAATCGATTGAAAGAAATATTAACGCTTTGTTGACAGACAATACAGAATTGATGCATTATTCACTAAGTGAAAACGGGAATTCGCTTGGCAGTGAAAACTCTATCATGCAAATAACCCAAAGTCAACCATCTTCAATTATTATCAATGAAATTATGTTTGATCCGGCTATTAATAATTCTGAATTCATTGAATTGTTTAATGTAAGTGATACTGCGATAAATATTGGCGGCTGGTCACTTGAAGATGAAACGCATTTAAGTGTTGATCTATCGGAAATAAATAATTTTATTCCTGCCGGTGAATATTTTGCCATCTCTTCAGATTCATTGATTTTTAATTATTACGATTACATTGATTCTTCAAAAATATTTATTCAGAAAAAGATGTTTACCCTTTCAAACGAAAGCAAACTGATTTTCGTAAAAGATTTTTGGGGGAATGTAATCGACTCTGTTCACTACTCTTCAAAATGGCACAATGAAAGTTTCCAATCGACAAAAAATATTTCATTGGAGAGGATAAATCCCAAAATCAGTACAAGCGATAAGAATAACTGGAGCAGTTGTGTGGCTGAGGAAGGCGCTACTCCTGCCAGACAAAATTCAATACTTACTAATCCTGAAAGCAACAGTAAAAAAATCACAATTGCACCAAATCCATTTTCTCCCGATAACGATGGATTTGAGGATTTTGCAATCATTACAATAAATTTAGCATCCAGTGTTTCTCAATTAAGAGTAAGAATTTTTGACGATAAAGGCAGACTCCGAAGAACTATTGCAGATAATATTCCAGTGTCTTTTCAAGCAAAAATTGTATTCGACGGCAGAGATAGTGAAGGAAGATTATTAAACATCGGGATGTATATCGTTCTCGTGGAAGCTTCAGATTTTAGGAATAAAACAATTTCAACAATGAAAAAAGTGGTTGTTATTGCACGCAAATTGTAAGGTGAGTATTCATGAGCCGAATCTAAAAAGGTACTATATCATTCAATTTTGTATTCGGTTTGCAAAAACATCTTTTTAGAACAGGCTCATTCATTGCTTGGTTATTGTTTCTGGCTTGAAACCGTTTATAAATTTCTCACACTCCAGAATCAAAGTGTGAGAATAAAAAGCATTTATTCCTTCTCCAATTGAAGTAAATAATCTGCAATAATACCAAGCTGTTTAACATCAATGTTATTAAATGCAGGCATTATTGTTCTATAGATTTCCTTATATTTTTCAAACCGGCTGTCGCCACTATAGGAAGATGGGTTGCGAAGATAATTAATTAATTTATCGCGGCTCCAATATTCTTTTGCTGCAAATAGTGATGGTGCAAGCGAAGTTCCTTTAAGGGCACTACCATGGCACGATGTGCATCCAGCTTTTTGAATTAACGCCATTCCGTCCAATTCTTCCTGTTGTTGTCCGTTTCCCATATAAGAATTTTCGGTTACATCTTCTCCTGAATTCTTGGTTAATCTTCCAACAGCAAGTAATCCTATAAAAATCACAAAAATAATTAAAACCCATTTTTGAGCATTAGTCATAAAACTACCTTTCTTGTAAAGTAAAATTTAAGTGTGCAAATATACAAAACGAAGTTATTTATTTTTTTAATTCTTCATCATAATATTTCTTGTACTTCTTGATGGCTTGAAAAATAGAATTGGCAATATTTAATTGCCCTTTTTTACTTTTCAAAAATGCTTCATCGGATTTATTTGACAAAAACCCAGTTTCAATTAAGACTCCCGGCATTGATGCGCCAACAAGCACATAAAATCCTGCTTGTTTTACACCTCTCGATGGAATGCCAACATATTTATTCCACCCACCGTGAAGTATTTCACTAAACTTTTCCGAATAACGCATAAATGATGAATGAGCCATAGATACAAGAATAAAATTTTCGTCCGTTAATTCTTTATAATGCGTCGGATCATCCTCATATTTAATTACACTGTTTTCAAATTCAGCGATCTCAATTGCTCTTTTGGTTTTACCGGGTCGAAGCAAATAAACTTCAAAGCCCCGCGAATCTGATTTCCTTCTGCCAAGTGAGTTGCAGTGAATCGAAATAAAAAGTTTTCCATTATTTTCATTTGCAATTTTTCCCCGCTTATAAAGTTCAACAAACTTATCTGTGCTTCTTGTATATACAACTTTGATATTGGGAAGATTTTTTTTAATTATCCCTCCCAATTTTAGGGCAATTGCCAAATTAATGTCTTTCTCTCTTACGCCTGTTATTCCAATTGCACCGGGATCTTTTCCGCCATGCCCCGGATCAATTACTACAGTATCAAAGAGCCAATCTTTGATTTTTGTGTTTGTGTCATCGGAAATATTTTGAGGTTTGAAAATTGTAATTAAAATATCATTGCTGTCAAAATCTTTCATTGAATCCTGCAGTGAATCCGAAAGAGAAATTGATTCATCAAAAGAAAATTCTATTTGAGTGTTCCTTCCCAAATTCTTTATTTCTATTTTTTTTACCTGTCCTCTCACATTATCCGAATCTATTTCCGGAGATACTGTAATGTTATTAAGAAACAAAAATAATTTGTTTTTTTGTGCAGAGGTTTTAAAGGATTCAATTTTTCGATTGCATTTAAGCCTGATTAAAGTCCCGTTTGCTTTTTCATCAATTTCAATTTTTTCAATATCAAACTTTTTTTTCTCGCTTTTCGTTGATTCAGAAATAACCGGCTTTTCTTGTTCAAGAATCCCATCTGCAGGAGTTTCATCGGAAACAAGATCTTTAATTACCAGCATATTTTCTTCTGAATTAAAATCCACTTTTGTATTTAAAAAATCAGACAGAAAGTTTTCTGAAAATACCGCCGGAATAAAAATTTTATCATTTAATATAAGTGTTGAAACCGGAAGCTGATAAGTCTTGATTTTTTTGTCGTTACTGTAAATATTGACAAAACTGTTTTTGCTTGTGATTCTTAATCGGTTTGTTCCAATTGTTACTTCAACTTTTTTTGTTCTTTTGTCGAAGCTGATATCTTTATTGATTACTTGAAAAAACTCATGCACAGAAAAATATAGATTGTCATGCCGCAATACTGCCGATATATAAAAATCTTTATTATTGTAGACAACATTTAATTGAGTTGACTGGCTACAAATCAAACCATTAAAAAACATTGCAAAAAAAACCAAAAAATATTTTTTCATTTTTTACCCAATAAAAGGAAGCATAAAACCGCTTCTTGATTTATATTCTGCAAACTCACGCTTAAAATGGTTCTCTAACATCTCTTCCTCTCGTCTTGCTCTCAGAACAAAAAGTGGGAGTTCAATCAAAACCGAAAAAAATAAAACAGGGTAACTGAACAATACTATTCCGGCAAAAATATCGCTGAGCATCTGAAATAAATATTGCGGATGCCTTACCTTTTTGTAAATTTGATTTGTTACAAGCACATGATTTTGAAGAATCACGATATCCTGGGAATAGTTTTTACCAAGGGTTTTGAAAGACTTAACTTGAAGAAATGAAAAAAGAATGTACCCCAAAAGCCCGATTAACCTGAGTGTTATAAAATTAGTATAATCAAATGACGTGATTATACCGATATTGAAAATTCCAATAACCTGCAAAACAAGAATTAACGCAGAGATATTGGGCGGAATTCGTTGTAAATATGTCTTAGGCTTATAAACCGCCTTTGATAATTTTTCTTTGAATCCTTTGCGGGCTGCCGAAAAATTTGCCGCTAGTGAATATAGTAATGATATTCCAAATAGTATATTAATTGCATCCATCGATTTAGTAAATTTCTTTGTTCGAAATTTAACAAATTAAATTTAAGTTTTGGTTCTAAATCAACACCAATAAAATCAAAAAAAATCCCGCCTTAGTGGCGGGACTTAATAATTAATCTCTTCCTACTTCATCAAGTTTGGCTTTCTTTGCCTCTAACTCTTCCTGACTTTCAACGTGATTTGGGTCTTTGATAATTGCTTCTGTTGGACAAGCAGCAATACATTGTGGTTCATCATAAAAACCGACACATTCTGTGCACTTATCTGCAACAACATAAGTAAAATCATTTGAAAGTGGTTCGTGTTCCACTCCGCCTAAAAACCAATTTGCACCGGTAGAATATATTGCTGTGTTTGGGCATTCTGTTTCGCAAGCATTACATGAAATGCATTCTTCTGTAATTACAACTGACATTTTTTCTCCATAAATATTAAAGTTATTTTTTATACACATCCAACTTATTAAAAATATTCTGCTTTGAAAATAGAATTTTTTGTATAGATTCGATTCATCAAGAAAATATTCTCTGATTTTTATAAATCCAGTTTGATATTTTATTTCATCAATATCATCTTTTTCGTTTCTGAAAATGAACCAACTTTCAATGTGTAGAAATATATACCACTTGACAAGCTGGAAGTTTGTTCTACATTAAACTTAATTTCGAAATATCCCGCCGGTTTGTTCTCATCTACTAAAGTTGCTACCTCATTTCCCAAAATATCGCAAACAATTATTTTCACGTTTGACATTTCACGTTTAACGTTTGACGGTACTGAATATTTGATCGTCGTGCTCGGATTAAAAGGATTGGGATAATTCTGGAAAAGCTCAAATGAATTTAGCTCTTTAAATTCTTCCTCGATCCCAACAATAGTCGGGCTTCCGGCATTAACCCAACATGTATAAATTAAACCTGAAAGCCTGTAAGATGCATTTGAAAACAGTTTTGTCGTAAAACCCTTTGTCTTCTTCCATAAATTCTCATAGTACGTGCTGTTGTAACTTCCTGATGCAATAGCTTTCGATTCTTTGTCAGCAATCAGAACTGAATCAACGAATCTGTAATTGTAATAGATAAAATCGAAAACATAATTTGGTATATCTGAAATATATTCAGATTGAATTCCTGAGTAAATAATCTGCGATGAATAATTTCCAATCATCGTGCTTTCGTATCTTGAATGAACACCCGACTGATTTGTCAATTGTCCATTATAATTGGTTGTAATATGCAGTGGCATATGTGCATCAGCAACATAATGTCCTAAATCTGCGGCGAGCAACATTGCTTTATCCCAATCTTTATTTTCGAATGCTGCTTTTAATGTTTCGCAGGTTGATATTATTGCCCATGGCAGCAATCCCCTGTCAATTATTTTTTCTTCTCCATATTTTGCAACCAACGAATCGTAATCTTCTATTATTTTTCCGGTTGAAACAAACTCAGAATATTCATCAATGTCTATATAATGTTTCGGTGATTCTGTTGGGTCGCTGCTTTTTCTGTTATCAGCATCAGAAGCGTGCTCTATTAAAACATTGCTCCAAGCCGTAAGGAAAAAAATCTCATTTGGGAAAGACTCAATTGATTTTTGATTTATAATTTTGTGCCCGGTTTTTCCCCAGCCCACAAAAAGGATTGAGGAAAGAATTATTAGATATAGTTTGTTTTTCATTTTATTAACATCATTTTTTTTGTTTGAAAAAATGAGCCAGCCTTCAGGGTATAAAAATAAATTGCGGAATTTACATTATTCATTATACATTTTACATTATACACTCCCGCCGGTTTATTCTCATCTACTAAAGTTGCAACTTCACGTCCGAGAATATCATAAACTTTTAGCGTGACATTTTGTAGCACAGAATAATATTCTGTGCTACTTGGAATTGTAAAACTTATCGTCGTGCTTGGATTAAAAGGATTCGGATAGTTCTGAGAAAGAGAAAAATCAATCGGAACTTTTCCATCATCAACATCGGAAATACCAACCAGCACTTTATATGTCTGTGATAATTCTCTTTTCTCGTTTCCCTTCCAGCCAACCAATTTTATTCCGAATTCTCCGGCATTACCAGATTCAATATGAATTGCATTGTTAATAAAGCTTGCAGTTATTTCCGGATTATTAACAACAACCGTAAAGTGATCAACGTTTACAGTTTCTTTATAAAAATCTGAAACCAGAATGTCAACAGAACTATTTGGTTCAATGTTGATAATAAATTCGTCGTTATCCTTCCAGTTTACATAAGAAAAATCTTTTGGGATGATACTGTCAAGCCAGTTTAGTCTATAATTTACCCAACTTTTCAGATAATTAATTTCCAATTCAAACGTGTTGCCGATAAAATAATTAGGCCAAACGTATGTGCCTAAAATTTTCCATTTGTTAAAATTTCTCACTTGTGATTCGGCAAGCAGAGATGAAAGAGAATCTGTCATTCCTAAAATATGTTGATTGCTGAAAATGTTTTGTCTCAAATCTGCCCATCTTCTTGCAATACGATTTGTAAATATTTTATCCATCATGAGCTTCTTCCACCAGAAAGGAATTTGAAACGGGTCATCTCTGAATTCAGTGTAAAGATGCCAGCCGGAAGTACTCCACGCACTGTAATAATCTGCATTTCCAAAAGTAAAATTATAATCCCAAATCGGACCGCATTTTAATTTGCCGCCGTTGCTATTCTTGTCTTTATGCATAAATGCACTTAATCTGTATCCGTCAACATTTCGTGAAAGTTCTGTAATTAGAAAAACATCCGCAAAAGAATCTAATCCAATCAAATCATAATATCCGCCGAAAGGTTCATTAAATGTGGGTGAATACATTACAGATTCAAACTCATTGATTTTATTTATGATATAATTTTTTTGTTCCAGTGTAATTTCATCTTCATCGGGATAATGATACTGATACAAAATTTTTTGCCAGGCATCTGTGTACGGAGGAAAATCTGAATACCAGCCCTCGGTTTCAGTACCATTTACTTTGTCAATTTTTACAATATATCCGCCTGTCAGCTCATCTCCCTCAATATCCTGCGGAGTTAATTTTGCAATATCAACTCTGTTTTTGTCTCTTTTGATTTTTTCAAGCAAAACATAAACACCTTTATATTCGCCGTTAATTACAAGCTCGAATAATTTTGACCTGCTTGCATAATGTCCCATTTCATTAAAAAGTTTGTAAGAAACAATATTTCTGATTAAAGATTTATCGGCATATGGACCATAAAAAACCCAGTCATTTTCTTTCGGCAATTCAAGTAATGATGTATTCATTGAAATGCCGAATGCATCAACAGTTTGAACTGCATAAGATTTTTTTGGATAAAGTTGTGAAGATGAGCCCCGGATTTCAATTTGAATTTTCCCATTGTAATGATTGAACGGATCGGTGATATTATTTCTTACTCCTTCTCCGTTATAAATAATTCCAAGATCGACGGTAATTTTTGGTTCATCGGGAATATTTTGACCATGTGTGTTTATTACAAAAATAGGGAGGTTTGATGAAGTCAAATTCACCTGAGGAAAAACCGCATTGTTAAAAATCAAAACCAATATCAATATCTTGAAATTAATTTTCATGTTTTTCAAAAGGAAATAATTGTTTGTCAATAATTGGATTTATCAGTGCATCATAAGTTTTGGGTGCTTCATGTTTAATAAGTTTGCCAATGCCTTCTTTTTCTAATGGGGAAATATTTGCACGGGAAAATAATTCAACTGAAACATCATTCGGGGAATAATTTTCATGAGTTAATTCGAAAACAGACTTTGCCATACTTTCGTTTGGATTACATAAAATCACCGGTAAACAAAAAATTTTTTGCAAAACTTTATCAAAGAGTTCTAAACTATAGCCATAATGTGTGCAAGCTAATAAGACAATAATCTTATCATATTTACAGACAGCTTTCTGTTTTGCTTCTTCAGCATATTTTGTAATCAATTCAAGCACGTCATCAGAAAAAGGATTTTCCTGAATTTTCGTCTCAAGCAAAAAACAGGATTGTCCTACTATTTTTTCTTTCGGGATGTTGTTTTCAATAAGTTTATTTTGATAAGTTAAGGAGTTAATAGTTGTCGGAGTTCCAAGCAATAATATCATGGCATTTGGGTTTTTTCTTAATTTTTGAAGCATCATTTCTACACCGAAAT
>PFVB01000044.1:17586-19625 GCA_002790395.1 Ignavibacteriales bacterium CG_4_9_14_3_um_filter_34_10
GAGTTCAAAGCGGAATTAAAAACCTCTGCTTTCTCTTCATCGTCTTTCATGTTGTTATAACCAAAACCATTATCCGGAAGTGAATTAAAGTAAATTAAATCCAAATGCTCAGTTAATCTCTTTTTATTTGCTATTGATTCAACTTCAGCACAAACCGAAAGTCCACCCAAACCCGAATCCGTTATAACAATTTTCATTTTTTTATTCAATATTTAACAAAAGTAATTTTTTTCTTAAGTGAATATAATTATTTTAAACCAAAGCCTGACAGGGAAAAATGAATTTTACGATTCAAATAAAAATATTTATTGTGATTTTAGCTGTTGCATCGTTTTCATGTTCAACCGTTAATAAATCTACAATTGAGACCATCAGAGACGGCAGGTATGATGTGGGCTTTCCTATTAATGGTTCTTCAGATGTTTTTGATGATATTTCAAAATCAATCAAGCTGGTTAATTCAATTGCTTTCTATAAAAAATATTCTTTCCCTGCAAATTCAAAAATAAAACTTGAGAACATCAGCACAAATCTGCTGACAGATTATCAGACATCTGTTTCGACATTTAATAAAAGTGCTTCGGGCACAGCGACAATAATTTCTGTAAGTGGCAATAAGGTTTTACTTCTGACATGTGCCCATATCTTGAGTTTTCCTGATACAATGATTTCATATTTCAGTTATGAAAGCGGAATCAAAAGCGACTATATTGAAAGCATTTCAATCAAAGTTGACCAATCAAATTTCACTTCGTTTACAGAAAGCGGCAACACGCAGATTATTCTTTTCAATAAAGAGCTTGATATTGCACTATTAACCGGCAATGTCAAAATTCCTTTGTCAAATGATTTATCTGTCTTTCGTTATTCGTGGGGAAATTCGGATGAATTAACCTGGGGAAATTTTGTTTATGTTTTTGGTTTTCCTTTGCACAACAAATCAATTGTATCGGGAATAGTCAGCAAACCCGAACTAGAAAATAAAAAAAATTTTGTTGTTGATGTTTCAGTAAATCGTGGTTCAAGCGGTGGAATTGTTCTTGCTTTGCGAGATGGTTTTCCAAATCTTGAACTTGTTGGAATTATTTCATGGGTGCCGGCAGAAAAATTCTTTTTCTTGAAACCGCAAGATCTTCAAAATGAAAAGCAATATCAGTCTGAGGCTAAATACTCGGGTGAAATATTTATTGGTGAGACGGAAAACATTAAATACGGAATAACAAAAGCGGTTGCAATTAATTCGGTCAAAGAATTGTTGAAGAAAAACAGATCGCTTCTATTAAATAACGGTTTTAATGTTGATGAAATAATTCGCTGATGGGAATTATCAAAAGTTATTCATTGCAAAGATTCTTTTATTATATGTTGTTAAATATTGTTTCATAAGACTGACTGTCAGGCATGAATGAATAGGAACAATACCGATTAACGAGCCGATTTTTACTTTCTCAAACTCTGATTTGGGAATTTTAATAATTCCGTGTTCCTGCGATATCGATTTGACGAAAGCGTTCTTAATTGGCTTACTCCAGCTTTCAGAAAACAATTTAACAACCCCGCCATAAATTTTTCTGCTTCGTTCTTCAATAAAATCTTTTGATAAATGAACCGCACCGCCATAAACAACAATTTCATTTCTGTCAGAATGTTTTGCAACTACCGGAACAGCAAGCACTGTGGCTATTTGGTTGAAACTGCATACCCCAAGTTTGTATTGCATGTAATCATAAAAAACAAAATTCCCGGGACGAATTTCATTAACGTCTGAGAAATTGCTTACAATTGAGCAGCCCGGAGTATCACCGACAGAAACAAGCAAATTTTTATCAATAGAATTTTTAATTGCGTTGAGTTTAATTACAGAATCATTGTAGATAGATTTAATCTCAGTTTTGTTTTTTGCGTGATATGTATGTCCTGCGTGAGTAAGCAAACCTTCAAGCACAAGTTTTTTGCTGTTTTTGATTTCACGGACAAGAGAAGTTATTTCATTAATATTATCCGACTTCATTCCTGTGCGATTTCCTCCAACATCAATT
>PFVB01000021.1:0-6140 GCA_002790395.1 Ignavibacteriales bacterium CG_4_9_14_3_um_filter_34_10
AAAAATATTTTTCAGGGGACTGATGTTTCAATCCTTTCTTTGGATGATTTGAATTATGCAGATGAAATTGAGGAAACCGGAAATACTTTTGAAGAGAATGCCTTAATTAAAGCGAGAGAAATATTTGAAAGGTTTAGAAAGCCGGTAATTGCTGATGATTCAGGATTAAATGTGGAACAATTAAATGGCGAACCCGGAATTTATTCTGCAAGATTTGCCGGAGATAATTGCACTTATGATGACAATAACAAAAAGTTAATTTCTGTTCTGAAAAAATATCCTGAACCTCACTTTGCCAAATTTGTTTGCTGTGCAGTTTTTTTATCAAATGAAAATCAGTTTGTTGAATATGGATTTCTCGAAGGAAAAATTATTAATTCTTCAACCGGGAAAAACGGATTTGGATATGATCCGATTTTTATACCAAATGAAAACGGCGGCATAAAAACACTGGCAGAATATACACTTGAAGAAAAGAATGTTATCAGTCACAGGAAAAGGGCTTTTGAAAAGCTGAAAAATCAAATAAAGAAATTACGAGAATGATATATTATGAATATTAATTTATTGTTTATACTAATAATGGATTGATAAATTAATTCTATTTAAAACTGCCCTAATTGAAGATTAATATTCCATCCAAAATAATTGTTTATACTATTAAGGTTGTAGTAGAAAGAAACACTCATTCCAATCCAATCAGCAAATTCTTCTCGCAATTCAATTTCTAATGGAAAACCAAAACCATTTTTGTATCGTTGATCATAAGTCGAGCTTATAAAATATGATTCAATGATATCAACTCTATATCTATAATTATTCAATGAAACTCCAAATTTGCCGATTACCGAGTAATTGAAATTATGTTTTAATAATAGCAAAAAAGGGAAAGGTAAAAGTAACCCTCTGAGTGAAAATATTTTTGACTTTCCATATTTGAATTCAATTGATTTCATTAATTCATATGGCTTTCGAAAGAGTACAAATTCATGGGCTTCCAAATAAGACAAACTGAAATTGTTATTTCCGTTTTCATAATTAAGAGAGCAGGTAAATTGAAACCCTACATCAGAATCAGAAAAATCATAAAAACCAGAACCAACCCCGAATGAACCCCAAATTGTAGGCTCATTTTTCCCTTGAGAAAACATTGAATCGTTTGTTATAAAAAAAAATATAATCAACAATAAAATTATGGCAATATTTTTATTTTTTTCCGATAACAACTTGTACAATTCCTAATGTAAGTGAATGAATTTCAATATCTTTGAATCCAGTTTTGAAGAGCAATTCAACTAAATTGATTTTTTCATCAAATTCATTTACAGATTGGGGAAGATAAGTGTACGCTTCATTATCTTTAGAAAAAACTTTTCCAATTAAAGGAAGTATCTTATTAAAGTAGAATAAGTAAATTTTCTTTACTAAAATACTTTTGGGGAGGCGGAACTCAAGAATGGTAATTTTACCGCCTGATTTTAGTACACGGGAAAATGACTTGAAACTTTCTGTAATATTATAAAAATTGCGAACGCCGAATGCAACTGTTATATTAGTAAAAGACTCAGACTTAAAAGGAAGTGATTCGGCAATTGACTGAACTATATATCCATCTGCAAGTTTTGATTTTTTTTGGAAGATTCTTAACATGTTTATTGACAAATCAATTCCAAATATTTTATTAATCCCGTATTTATTGGCTGCAATTGCAAAATCACCTGTTCCGCAGGCAACATCAAGAAGAATTGACGAAGGATCAATTTTCGTAAGTTTCAATGCTTTTTTTCTCCAGTATAAATCAATACCTGCGCTGAGAAAGTGATTCAGAAAATCATACCTGTAAGAAATCGCATCAAATATTCTTTGAACTTTTTGTTTTTTATCCATAATTATCTTTAACTTTTGATTGAAAAATACAAAAACTTGGACTTAAATTTTAATTTATATGGAAACAATAAAATATATCAATGCAATCAGAAAAAATATTTGTGAAATCTGCTGTGATTCTGACGAAGAAGGGAAATGCTCTTTATCAAAAGGCGAGATATGTGCAGTGGAAAATTATCTGCCGCAGATTATCAGATTGATTCATCAGTCAAACACAGATGACATAAATAAACAGTATGAAATTCTGCGAGATGAAATTTGTGCAAAGTGCAGAACAAGTGAAAGCAAAGACAAGTGTTATTTGCGTGAAGAGGTTAATTGCTCATTAGACCGATACTTTCCACTTATAATTGAAACAATCAGAAAAGTTGACAGCGGCAAAATCATTTAAAGTTAAATTCAAGTCTGTTTGTTGCTCTCATCCACCAGTTAAAAATAAATTTCCCAATCCATATTGTTAAAACCGCAAATACAAAACCTCCAATCAAATCAATAACATAATGATAACGCAGATACACAGTTGAAAAAATTAACAATAAGCCGTTTGGAATAAAAAAATATTTTGAACGGACATTAAATCTTACTGAAAGATACATAACAAGTAAAGTCATCTGGGTATGTCCGCTTGGAAAAACATCACGCTGAACTACATCCGCAGGATTTAATGTTCCTGTTGGAATTGACTCTCCTGCATTTACAATTTCTCTTAGAAAATTTGTTAAAAATAATCCGGGAAGTTCAATATTTGTAGTGTCAAAATTATGAATTGTAAATCTTGGTCCGATTGCAGGAAAAATTAAATATCCGATAAATGATAAAAAGAAACCAAGAACAATAATGAACGTTGAATATTCAAAATCAAAAAAACGTTTTTGCAAAAGTAAATTAATTCCAAGAATTACAGGGAGAAAAAAGAATGTTCCATAAACGATTTGAAGTAGTTCTGTAAACACAGGATTTGCAATATTAAAAAGTGCTACTGTCGGATCATTCCCAAATAGCCATCTGTCAATGCTGATTAAAACATGATCGTAATCAAATTCATGCATTGGCTTAACCATTAGATAAAGTTCTTTGAATGTTAAGAATATCAGCGGAACCGGATACCAGTATTTTATTTGATCTAAAAGCAGATTATCACTTTTATCTGAGTACTTTAATAATACAATTACTAAAACGGAAACAACCAGATTTGATATAATGTTTATTAACCAATTATTAATTTTTGATGAGAAAAAAAGGTTAATAAATGATAAAAACACAGCAAAAAATATTACAAGCGCATCAATAGAACGAATTGATTGAAGAGAAAACTTTTTATTCATTATTTATTAATCTATTCCTTGTATTTACTTTTGATTATGTCCGTCAGGAGAATGAAGTCATTAATCGATAACTCTTCAGCACGACGAGTAAAATCAAATTCAGAATTAAAAATATCTTGGTGGGCAAATATACTATTAGAGAGCGAATTTTTTAACGTCTTTCTTCTGTTATTAAATGCAGCTTTCACTACCTGAACAAATAATTTATTATCAGTTTTCGAATTAAGATTTCTCCTGAAAGAAATTTTCAGAATGGCAGAATCGATCTTTGGACGGGGATAAAAAACTGTAGGTGGAATTTTAAAACAATATTCAATATCAGCGAAATAACCAAGAATAACAGAAAGGATTCCATATTCTTTTGTATGTGGTTTGGCGATAATTCTTTTTGCAACTTCATTCTGCATCATTATTACAACATCTGAAATTAATGGATATTCATGCACAAGTTTGAAGATTATCGGTGAGGTTATATTGTAAGGAATATTTCCGCAGATAATTGTTTTTTCATTTGGATTAATAAAATCTTTCAGATTAATTTCCAAAAAATCCTGATTGATAATTTTAATAGTTGGAAACTCTGCTGTAAGTTGTTCAATTACCCTTGTGTCAATCTCAAAACATGTGATATTATCATTTTGCTTCAAAAGCTCTCTTGTCAATGAACCTTTTCCCGGACCAATTTCAATTATGTGATCGTAATTTTCCGGTAAAATAGTTTTGGCAATTTTAACGATTGTGTTTATGTCAGTCAGATAATTTTGACCAAACTTTTTTAATGGTTTTAAATAATTCATATATGAATTTTTGTTTAACTCAGAATTAATATTATATTTTCAGTAATTAAAATAAGAAAACAATTAACAAAATGAGGTTGGTTTGAAAAAAGAGTTTATCATTTCGGTTGACTTGGGCGGAACAAAAATTCTGTCAGCATTAATTAATAACGAATCTAAAATTATTAATAGAGTTAAAATCGATACGGAAATTGAGCAAGGACCCGAATACATTGTTGAATCAATTGCCAAAGCTGTAAATGAAATATTAAATTCATCTAATCTCAATCAAGATCAAATAAAATCAATCTGTTTAGGTGTTCCAGGAACAGTAAATCCTCATGAAGGAATGATTTATAATGCGCCTAATTTAGCTGTCAAAAATTTTAATATAAAAGATGCTTTGAGCAAATATTTCCAAATCCCTGTTTTAATCGAAAACGATGTGAACATCGCTGCACTCGGAATAAAAAAATATGAATTCCAAGATAATGTAAAGAATATGCTTGTCGTGTTTGTCGGAACAGGAATCGGAGCTGCATTATTATTTGACGGAAAGATGTATCGCGGAAGCTCATTTTTTGCTGGTGAAATCGGACATATGAAAGTTTCGCCTAATGGAAAAATCGGCGGGAAAAAAGTTGATGCAACATTTGAAAATCTTGCCAGCAGAACTGCAATTGTTAATGCAATAAAAAAAGATATTAAAAAAGGGAAGAAGACTTTACTTACAAAATTATCAGAAGGAAAGCCAAAAGTTAAAAGTAAAATGTTACTTGCTTCACTTGAAAAGAAAGATAGACTCGTTACAAAACATATTAATAACGCCGGAATGATAATAGGCAGCGTTCTTGGAAGTGTTACAACGTTGCTAAACATTGATACAATTGTAATTGGCGGCGGAGTATTTGAAGCTATGGGAAAATATCTTCTTCCTATTGTCAAAGAAAGTTTTGCCAAATCAGTTTTACCCGAACCAGGAAAAGATGTAAAAATAGTTTTAACAAAACTTGGTGATGATGCACCTTTATATGGCGGAATATCTTTGGCGGAAGAATATTTAAACTGAGAATTGCTTTTCAATATTCTCTAATTCTTCACTTAGTTGAGTCCATTGTTCGAAGTATTTTTCCAGTTGATTTTTGATTTCTGAATACTTTAGGTTTTTTTCTTTTGCAAGATTTGGATTGGAAAAAACTTCAGGCAAAGCTAATTTGTGTTCAATTTTTACTTTTTCATTTTCCAAAGCCGAAATAAGCTGCTCGATTTTGTCCAGATTTTTACGAATGTCTTTTGTGCGTCTGTATTTTCCCTGTCTCAGCTCAGCTTCAATTCTCTTGATATCTTTTTTTGAAGAATTATCTTTATTGCTTTTTTGAATTTCATGTTGAATTTCAGAAAAGTCTCTTTTTTCCAAATAATAGTCAATGCCACCGTAAAAAAGTTTTGAAGAATGACCTCGTAATTCTAACACTTTATTAACAACGGGACGGAGAAAATCGATATCATGAGCAACAATAATTAGTGTGCCGTTAAACTTCTCCAAAGCCTTTTGCAAAACTGCTTTCGAATTATAATCAAGGTGATTAGTCGGCTCATCCAAAATAATCAGGTTAGATTTTTTTACCATTAACTTTGCAAGAGCGACTCGGCTTTTTTCTCCTCCGGATAGAACAGAAATATTTTTGAAAACGTCATCGTCACTGAAGAGAAATGAACCCAACAAACTTCTAACATAGCCCGGAGTTAAATCAGAATTCGATTCATATATTGTATCGAAAATATCTTTTTCGGAATCAAGAGCATTTGCAACTTCCTGAGAATAATAAGAAATCAAAGCATTGTAACCAAGTTTCACTTCACCTGAATCAGGTTTGATTACATTGGCAATTATTTTAGCAAGAGTCGATTTCCCAGCACCATTTGGGCCAACAAGAGCAATTTTATCTTTGCGTTCAAGTTGCAACGAAAGATTAGAGAACACCCGATTATCACCGTATGATTTTGAAATATCTGAAATCTCCAAAGCAATACTTCCGGATTGAGGTGGGTCAGGAAAACGAAGGTTGATTTGTTTTTCGAAATCTGGTAATTCAATTTTCTCAATCTTATCAAGCTGTTTAATCCTGCTTTGTACTTGTCGCGATTTTGT
>PFVB01000021.1:6157-12641 GCA_002790395.1 Ignavibacteriales bacterium CG_4_9_14_3_um_filter_34_10
GTTCAATAAATTTTTCTGTCTGTTTAATTAATCTATCTTGACTTTTTTGTTGAGCTAACAATTGCTCATCTCTTAAGACTTTTAATTCCAAATAACGGGAATAATTTCCGTTAAACACAGTAAGATTATGATTAAATATTTCGATTGTCTTATTTGTTAATTGATTCAAAAAATAGCGATCATGTGAAACAAGCAGTAAAGACCCGTTATAATTTTTTAGGTAATTTATAAGCCAGTCAAGTGTATCAATATCAAGATGATTTGTAGGCTCATCCATCATAAGTAAATCATGATCAGCCAAAAGAATTTTGCATAATTCAATTCTCATCTGCCAGCCACCGGAGAATTCGTTTACTTTTTTATAAAACTCATTCTCTGAAAAACCCATTCCAAATAAAACTTTTTCAATCTGTGACTCATGAGCGTAGTAATCATAGCTTTCTTTCATTTCATGAATTTTATCAAGTTCGAGCATAGCTTCATGCTCATCAGATTCATTCGGATTGCTGCTTAATATTTTTTGAATCTTTTTTTCTCTTTCCTCAATCATTACAATGTTTTTCATAGAAGATTTTACATCATTAAATACTGAGGAAGAAGTATTGTTAAAAAATTCTTGTGGAAGGAAACCAATTGAATAATTTTTTGGAATTATGACTTTACCTTCGGAGGGAGAATATTTCCCTGCAATAATATTCAATAAAGTAGTTTTGCCGGAACCGTTTGAGCCTACTAAACAAAACCGATCATCTTTGTTAATTCTGAAATTAACATTCTCAAATAAATTCTCACCTGTAAAATGAATGGAGACATTTTTGAAATCAATCATAATCTACTGTCTTAGCACGGCGACTTTTGAGGTCAATACTTTGTTTCCTTCCTCATCATAAGCAATTACAAGATAAATTCCGGAACTGACAAAATCACCAGAAGAATTTTTCCCATTCCAAAATGCTAACCTTCCACCCAATGTTGAAAAATCATCTATTAACTTTCCATCGACAGAAATGATTTTAATATTTGCATTAGAAAAGAGTTTATCTATGGCAAGTGTATTTTGTTTACCATTTTCAATTACAAATGGATTTGGATACAAAAAAAGTTCAGAAGACTTATTGTTTGGTTTTATATATTCAGTAGTCAATGTTGAAAGACCATAATCAGTACCAATATAAACAATTCCGTTCTTATCATCGAATGCAATACTTTTGATATCATCAGCTGGAAGTGGACTGTTTTTGCTATCGAACTGAGCAATTAATTGTGATCCATCTGATGATGTTAGAAACAAACCTTGCTTGGTTCCAACCCATTTATTATTGATTGGATCAATTGCAATGCAGTTAATCGTTTGTTGCCTTAAAGTGAATACTGAAAATATCCGTGATGTTGGTTTTGTAGGATCAGGAATTATATAAACTCCAAGTCCGGTTCCAACCCAAAGTTCTCCATGCAAATCAACTGCTAGTGCCTGAATTGATTGACTTCCGAAATATTCAGCATTTGTTAATCTTCCCCATTTATCATCCTCTGTATTTAATAATGTATTATTATCATTAAAGTAGTAAAGCCCCGGGGTTCCTGAAATTGATACAAACCATTTTGTGTTTTCATTATCAATAACTAATTGATCTTTCAACTCCATAACTTGGGGAGATAGGGGAGAGCCAATTTTAAATTGATGCCAACTACTATCAGGGGTCAAAACACTTAAAACATTTGCATCAGCCGCCCAATGATTTAAAACCCAAAGGTTATCATTCTTATCATAAATTACATCATCAATAACAAGAAAATTATTTGAGTTAGGAATACCAATCAAATCTGTATTATCAATATAAAAATTGGAAAACTTATTGTCTTTCAATCTTACAAAACCTTTGCCCCAGTTAAGAAAATAAATTGTATTATCAGGTGCCGCATAAACATTATGGAAAGAATTTGAAAGCAGCGATGGTAAAGTATTTCTGTTGTAATTCGTCCATTCATTTCCATCAAACCTGAAAAAGCCTACGCCGAAAACATCTTTTCCACTGCCTACCCAAAGATTCCCATCATTATCAATATCCATATTCTGAAAGGAATTTGACAGAGGTCCATTTGGCAGTTTTATTTCTCCGTTAATAATTAATCCATTGTTTGACGAAATAAAATATGAATCACCATCAATTTTAAATTTTGTAAACTTATAATCAGCGTTGGAAAATATTTCAACAACAGAAGGTGAAAGCGAAGGAGAGTATTTCATTAATTTGTTTTTTATCAGGTAATACAAATTATCATTTACAACCTGCACAGAAATAATTGAATCTGATACAGAAAGAAATTTATTCCAAATATTATTATTCAGTTGATAAAATCCTTTATTAGTAGCAATAGTTATCAAATTGTTATAAATGAAAGCACGGTTAATCCTTGATAAATTAACAGTATTTTTGGGATAAGTTTCCCATGAATCAGGATTCGAAAGATTTGTAGTCCCCGGTTTTTGAATAGCAATTCCTTCGCTAGTAGATATGATAAAACCTCTGTTATAAAAAATATCATAAACAGGAATTGCAGAAGTAAAACCTCCAAATTTTGTAACTGTTTCAATAAACTGTAAATTTTTTGAATTAACTAATGAAACCCCAAATTCAGCTGCTAGGGCAATTGTGTCTCCCAAAACTTTTAATTGTGTTATTGATTTTTTTGTGAAATTTGATCGGTTTATATCAAAAACTTTATGGACATCCCCTGATGAAATATCATAAATATTTATAAATCCTTCGCTTGTTCCGATCCAAACCTTTTGTTTCAGAGAATCAACAGCGATCGAGGAAACAAACTGACTACTGATATTATCAGTTTTAAATATTGTTTGGAATGAATTGTTACTTTTGTTATATGCAAAAACACCTCCATCAGTTGCGCACCAAATATGACTTCCGGTTACAGACAAATCAGCAACATTTTTCATGGATGAATAGTTTTTCCATGTACCAGTGTTTTGAGAGAAAATAGCAGACGATGAGAAAATTAATATTGATAAAAATAGCTTTTTCAAACTTAGATCCTTATTGTTTTATTTAGTTGGAAAATGTTAGCAAAAATTACTTTATTAAAAAAGTGAAAAATTTATCTCTAAAAAAATCACTTGCTGTTTTTTCTTAATCTGTACTTCATAGCCTCAAGAGTTTTTTCGGTAATCGAATATTTTCCAAGATTATCTTCGTCTTTTTTAGTCCCACCATGAAAATCAGACCCGCCTGATTCAAGCAAACAATATTGATTAACAATTCCTCTGTAGAATTTAATTTGATAATCACTGTGTGAAGGATGAATAACTTCAATTCCATCAATGCCGGAATTAATCAATTCGACCAATATTGATTCCTTCAAATGACCGGGATGAGCAATAAATGATAAACCGCCTGCATCAGAAATTAATTTAATCGCACTTTGAACAGATATATGAATCTTCCTTTCATATGCCGGTCCAAAATCCCGCAGATACTTTTGAAAAGCTTCATAATAATCTTTAACAACTTTAGCTTTTATCAATGCGTTTGCAATGTGAGGTCTGCCGATAGAAGAATTTTTTGCTTCACTCATAACATCGTCAATAGAAATTTTTATACCTAGATTGTTTAATTTATTAATCATTCTTTTAGCGCGGAAGAATCTTTCATCGCGGAAAAAACTAAGGTATTTTTTCAACTCTTGGTTTTCGATGTCGATAAAGTAACCCAGCAAGTGTACTTCTTTATCTTCAATATCAGTACTGATTTCAAGTCCAGGAATAACTTCAATGTCTAACTTCTTTGCAAGTCTGATTGCGGACTTAATTCCATTAACATTATCGTGGTCAGTGATACTTATTGAAGATATCTTTCTTTCGTAAACTGTTCTAAGTAAATCCTTTACCGATAAAGCTCCATCAGAATAATTTGTGTGGAGATGAAGGTCAATTTTTTTCATAACAATTAAATATATGAATCGCGAAACTTATCAAAATTAAGTATTTTTAATTTAGCCCCATCCAGTTCGACATAACCCTTTTTCGCAAATGAATGCAAGGTTCTGGAAATTGTTTCACGCGAAGTTCCAGCCATATTTGCTAAATCCTGTTGCAAAGGTAGTTTATCTATTTCAACAACACCATGTTTAATTTTGCCGATTTCTTCAGCAAGCTGCAGCAAAACTGTGGCAACTTTTCCTTCAGCATCTTTGAGCGATAATGATTTTATTTTTAAATCTGCGGCTCTCAGTCTTTGAGTTAATTCCTGCAACAAATTAATTGAGATTTCCGGATGAAGTTTTAAAAGATTCAAGAACTCTTCTCTTTGAATAATGAACAACTCAGATTCTTCAGTAGCGATTACTGATGCAGAGCGAGAAAGACCATCAAGCAAAGCCATTTCACCAAAAAAATCATATTGACTCAAAATCGTCAGTATAACTTCACGTCCATCATTACTGGTTCTGACAACTTTCACTTTGCCAGTTAAAATAACAAACATAGCCGAGCCCGGATCGTCCTCTCTGAAAATTATTTCATCTTTCGAATATTTTTTTGAAAAGCCCACTGAACCAATTTTTTGAATAGTTACATCATCCAAATCAGCAAAAATCGGAACATACATTAGATATTCAGAGTTTGACGGCATTTTTACCTCAATTATTTATGATTACTATCACATAGTTAATGAAAAATGAGTTATTAAGCAATATTAATTTCAAATTGCAATTTGTTGGTTTTTGTTCTTTAAAAAATTTAATTACTGATTATTTTTATTTGAATAATTCTAAATTAAGATTTAATGAAAAAAATAATTATTTTTGAAATAAAAACAGAAGGATAATGTTTAATATTTCTGACAGAAAAAGTGAACATTTAAAAATTTGCATTAATGAAGATGTCAGTTTTAATGAGAAAGCAAACGGTTTTGATAATTATGATTTTCAACATTATGCATCTACCGAAATAGATTTTACAAAAATTGATACTTCATTAATTTTTCTGAATAAAAAAATAAGTTTTCCTTTTTTTATTTCATGTATGACCGGTGGGACTAGAGAGGCTGAAAGAATAAATGAAAAACTTGCTGTTGTTGCAAAAGAATTAAATATTCCGATTGGTGTTGGTTCTCAAAGACAAGTACTGGAGAATTCCGAATTTACAAGCACATATAAAACAATCAGAAAAAATGCGGGAATCGTCCCGGTGCTTGGAAATATTGGTGCATCTCAAATTGTAAAATCAAGAAATGCTGTTGAAGATGTGAAAAAAATGGCTGGAATGATTGAAGCTGATGGAATGGTAATTCATTTGAATCCATTGCAAGAATTAATGCAAAAAGAAGGTGAAACAGATTTTTTGGGTTTGAAAAAGATAATCGGGAAAATATGTAACAAGACTTCAAGCCCAATAATTATAAAAGAAGTTGGTGCCGGTATTTCAAAAAAAGTTGCTAAAGAATTTTTAGAATTAGGAGTCAGCGGAATCGATGTAGCAGGTGCTGGCGGAACTTCCTGGGCAAAAGTTGAAATGAAAAGAAGTGGAAATGAAGATGATTTTTTTGCTGATTGGGGACTTCCAACAAGTTATTGTGTAAAAAAAATAAGAAAGTTAAAAAAGAAATATAATTTTCTTCTTATTGCTTCGGGTGGAATAAATCATTATTCTGAAACTGCAAAATCAATAGTATTAGGTGCTGATATCTCTGCCTCAGCAAGAAATGTTCTGCAGGTTTTAATGAATAATGAAACTGAAGGATTGTTAAACTACTTAAAAGAATGGTTTGAGAATGTCAGGAAAATAATGTTTTTAACAAATAGCAATAATTTGGAAGAATTTCATAATATTCGTTTAATCAAAAAGGAAAAATTATTTTGAAATCAGCAGCAAATATATATGCTCAGGAAAAGTTGAAAATTGAAAAAAAACTTTTCAGATTGCTTGAAGGAAAATTCCCAAATTCACTTTATGAACCTTGCGATTATATATTGAAAAGTTCAGGAAAAAGATTACGTGCAATTTTAGTTTTATTTAGTGCAAAAGCATGTGGGCTAAAATTTATGGATGTTTATAATGCGAGTCTTGCAGTAGAAATATTACATAATTTTACTCTCGTACATGATGATATTATGGATAACGCTGAAAAAAGACGTGGACTCCCTACATTACATATAAAGTATGATTTAAGTACTGCAATTCTTGCAGGAGATAATTTGATTGCAATTGCATATGAAAATTTGTTGAAAGACTGTAACGGAAATTCAAAAAAAGTTTTGCAGACATTCACAAAAGGAATTGTTGAAGTATGTGAAGGACAGAGCCTCGATAAAGAATTTGAAAACAGAAGCGATGTAACATTGAGTGAATATTTGCTGATGATTCAGAAAAAGACAGCAGCACTTGCAGAAATGTGTTGTAAACTTGGTGCTGAAATCAGCAATGCAGGAAAAGATGAGATAAAAAATCTTTCGGCTTACGGAAAAA
>PFVB01000096.1 GCA_002790395.1 Ignavibacteriales bacterium CG_4_9_14_3_um_filter_34_10
TGGTAAAACCTGTTGCCGATTTTCTTGGTGTTCCGGAAACTGAATCGCAAATCATAAAAGTAAATGAACATTCGACAGAATTAGTTGTTCTTGAGTGAGGAAAACATGAAAAATCTGAATTTTATTTTATCATTTGTATTAGTTTTAATTGTCTGCAGTCAGACTTTTGCAATTCCTGCTTTTGCAAGAAAATATAACATGAGCTGCCAGACATGTCACGCTCCGTTTCCGAAACTAAAAGCATACGGAGATGAGTTTGCTGGAAATGGATTTGCACTTGCAGATAAAGATACGCCAAGATATTATATCAATACTGGCGACGATCAGCTTTCACTTTTACGTGAAATCCCGCTTGCCCTGAGGATAGAAGGATATACAACTTTTAATAATCTCAATTCGAAAAAATATGATTTTTCTGCACCTTATCTGATCAAATTGCTGTCGGGCGGAACGCTGTCAGAAAATATTTCATATTATTTTTATTTTTTCTTCAGTGAAAGAGGCGAGATAGCAGGATTAGAAGATGCTTTTTTAATGTTCAATAATTTATTTAATCAGGATTTAGACCTTTATGTCGGACAATTCCAAATTTCTGACCCTTTATTCAAGCGTGAGCTACGATTAACTTTTGAAGATTATCAGTTATACCGCGCAAGACCTTATAATTCTAAAGCAAATCTCACGTATGATCGGGGAATAATGCTTACTTATGGTTTACCTACAGGAACAGATATAATATTTGAAGTGCTGAACGGCAATGGAATTGGGGCTGCAAATGAATATAAAATCTTTGAGGATGATAATTATAAAAACTTCTTCGGAAGAATTTCACAGGACATTGTTGATGGAGTCAGAATCGGTGCATTTGGTTATTTTGGAAAAGAAACTTTGAAAGATGAAATATTACCAAAGAAATTTGATAATGAATTTCTGATGTGGGGTCCGGATTTGACTCTGAATTATCAGGACAAACTTGAATTGAATTTTCAATATGGAGAAAGAAAAGATTCCGAAGCATCCCTGGGATTAAAAGATGTAAAAACAAAAGGTGCTTTCGGCGAATTGATTTATTCACCTCAGGGAGATGAAAGCAACTGGTATGCAGTTGCTCTTTATAATTGGATAGATTCTGATCAGGTTAGTTTAAAAACTAATTCTCTGACTTTTGGTTTAGGCTATTTGCTTCGAAGAAATATTAGATTAATCGGAGAGATTACAAATAACTTCGAGCGTAAGTATAATCAGTTTACATTCGGAATTATTTCGGCGTTTTAATTTTTTTTTAAGGCTGTCTGAATTTTAATTTAGACAGCCTTTTATTGAAATGTCTGACAAATAAAATTTATAGTAAAACAAAAAAGATTCGTTGTATCAACTTATTCTTTTCTTCACCCAACTCTCTAATCCGCCGGTTACAATTAATTCCTGAGCAGCTTCACCAAGTGCATCAATGCTATAAGTTTTATTTTCAAATTCTGCAACAGACTTCTGAAAATCAATATTTATTTTTGATGCTGATTTCATTGTAAGTTTTTCTGTCCCAAACTTTTTTACTAAATCGTTTACGAGTTCAGGACATTCAATTAATAAAAATCCATTATTCAGTGCATTGCGTTTATAGGTTTCATTGAAAGAACCGGCAATTACCAATTGTATTCCTTTATACTTCAGCGCAGTAGCTGCCTGTTCACGGGAAGAGCCCGTTCCGAAGTTAAATCCACCGACAAGTATATTACCTGATTTTGCAATATCCCTGAATTCAGGGTCGTAATTCTCCATAACAACATCTGCCTGTTGCTGCGGAGTCATATCATCATTATAAGTATATTTTCCGGGATAAATACCATCAGTGTTCATGTTGTTTTGATGACAGAAAATCAATTCACCAGAAATTACTGAAGGGAATCCATCAATAATATTCACTTCTTTTTCTGCTATTGGCGTTTTTGGATTTGATTTAATATTGGCAACTATATTTATTTTTTCTTCATCAAAATCATTGAATGAAATTTTTCCCGAAACAGCAGAAGAGGCAACAACAGCAGGTGAAGCAAGATAGGCAAATGCATTCGGTGAACCCATTCTTCCTTTGAAATTTCTGTTAGTAGCAGAGATACCAACTTCACCATCTTCAAGCAAACCCGTTCCTAATCCGATACACGGTCCGCAGCCCGGTGGGAGAGGAATTGCACCGGAATCAATTAAAGTATGCCAATACATTTTTTCTTCTGCAAGCATTTGCACTTCGCTTGATGCAGCGGCAATATAAAATTGAACGCCTTCCGCAACTTTTTTGTCTTTAACTATTTCGGCTGCTGCCTTTATATCATCTAATCTGCTATTTACACATGAAACCAAATAAGCTTTATTAATCTTAATATTTTTTTTCTCAAGTTCTTTTACTGAATTAAAGTCCTTGACTGAGTTTGGACCTGATACATATGGCTGAATTGTTGAAAGGTCAATTTTTATTTCTTTTGAATAATATGCATCATCATCAGAGAATAAAATATTTTTTTCTAACTCATTAATTCTTTTATGATGAATTCTCGGATGAATTCCATTTCCGTCTTTATCAGAAGGAACACCCTGAAGTCCCCGATGGTCTATAAAATCAGCACGATTCCGTAACCATGTCAATGTAACTTCATCAACAGGAAAAACTCCGGCTAATGCACCCCATTCTGTTGTCATGTTAGAAACCGAAAGCCTTTCATCTATTGATAAGGATTTTAATCCTTCGCCAACAAACTCAATAGCATGATTTAAAACTTCATCGTGATTAAAATATCCGCAAAGCGCAATAATCAAATCTTTTCCTGTCACTCCATTCCGTAGTTTACCGGTCAATTCAACTTTTGCAATCGGAGGAACCTGCCACCAAGTTCTTCCGGTTGCCCATATTGCAGCAGCATCAGTACGAACAATTGGAGTTCCCAAACATCCCAGTCCACCATACATATTTGAATGCGAGTCTGAAGCAACAACCATTGTAAGCGGAAATGCATATCCTTCTTCACACATAATCTGATGCCCGATTCCACGTCCCGCAGGATAAAAATCAATTCCCATTGATCTTGCAAACTCTTCAATCTTTTTATATTTCTCAAGATTTTTTTCTGACTTATCCTGAACATTATGATCGAGTGTATTTACAACTTGTCGCGGATTAAAAATCTTTTTCGCTCCGATTGATTTGAATTTCGGAATCACAGCACCAGTGTTATCGTGCGTCATAACATAAGCTGGTTTGATTGAAATATAATCACCTGCGTGAACTTCGTGAGTGGGACTTAATCCCACTGCATCCGCCATGGCGGATTGTGCTATTTTTTCTATTAAGGTTTGAGACATTTTAGCTTTATTGTTTAATTGTTCTATTGTTTAATTGTCCAATTGTTCTATTGTTGAAAATTATATTTGAAGTTTTTTATTTGTGTAGAGAATTAGACTATTAATAGATTTTGGCAGTTTTATCAATTCTGAAAATATATAAGAATAATCCTCTTCGTTTAATAATTTTCTTAAATGAGATTTTTCATTCCAATCAAGTGATTCGTAGAGAGAACCAAAACTATATCTAAAAAATTTTATTTTATCTTTTTTTGAATATCTTCCGAAACCCTCAGCGATATTTGCTGAAATAGAATCAATAGCTCTGACAAATTGTTTTCCAACAGTATCCTTTGCAAAGTAATCCCATTTGACAATGATATCCCAAACATAATTACTTAACTTAAAAGCAATTTTATAAGATTCAATATCATTCAATTTCAAATATTTTTTATCTACCATAAAATTCCCTTCCTAAAAACAATTTAACAATTAAGCAATTTGACAATTAAATTCGAAACGGTTCAAACGAAACAAAATCTGCATGATGAACAATTATTGCTTCAACGCTGCGTTTTTCAGAGTCGCCTTCTTTTGCATGATAAGCAATCATGTGCAATACTTCCGGCGGAAGACTAAATCTGTCGGCAATAGCAACTCCACTGAATGGATGACGCAGAAGTTTGCCTGTTTTGCTTGTTATTAGCTTGCCATCCACTTTATCATACTCAATAAGTTTACCAACGTCAATTAGGATTGCACCGGCAATTAAAATATCAAAATCAATTTTAATTTCATCACCAAAATTTTCTTTCATTTTTTTTGCAATATCGACAGAAAGTTGTACAGCCGTTCTTTTGTGCGTCATAAACGAAACGTTGCAGTTTTTAATCAGCAATGAAAAAGGAATTTCTTCCAAATCATCAGCAGACAAGACTGAATTTTCAATTGCATAAATCCAACAGTTAATTACTTTTTCTCTTAGTTCAGAATTTTTAATCCAGTTAATTTCCGGCCAAATTTTTAAGACTTTTTCTTTCATTTCTATTCCTGATTTCTAACCATTAATGACACGAATATAGAATTGTTTAATGGCTCTATTGTTTAATTGTCTGAAGAACAATTTAGCAGTTAAACAATTCTTCAGATATTTTCTTTAATTAATTATTCCCCATTTATTAAAACCCCATATGCTTTTATTCCAAGAATAACCGAAAGAATAAATAGAAGAGTAGAAATGATTGAAAGCACAAAATTATTAATAACAAAATTTTGATATATCAACATTCCCAATGCGGTTAATGTTACCGAAAACATAAATAACATTGGCAGCAAAACAAATAGAGAATTTTTCTTCATACTTGAAACCCAGGCTGTCAAAGCAAGCAGTGCTATTGCTGCAAGCAGTTGATTAGCACTTCCAAATACAGGCCAGATTGACATTGTCTGTCCACTGAAAGTTAATGCAGCACCAAAAGCAACTGTTATACTGGTTGCGACAAACCTGTTCTGAAAAATTGATGTTGTATTTCCTGCATCTGTATTTCCCGTTTCAAAATATTCCTGAAACATAAATCTTGCCAATCGTGTTGCAGTATCAAGAGAGGTCAAAGCAAAAGCAGAAACTGCAAGTGCAGTAAAAGTTTGACCCAATTCAATGCTGAGATTTAAATAAGGAATAGCATGTAAAAATCTTGCAACTCCAATTGCAAATGCTGGAACAGGGCCTTTATTTACTAAAATATCAATGAATTCTTTATTCATCATTGAAGCAACGGCAGTCAATGAAAGTACAGCTAATAATCCTTCAATCAGCATTCCGCCGTAGCCAATAATCTTGCTGTCAGTTTCTTTATCAAGCTGTTTGGAGGTTGTCCCACTTCCAACAAGTGAGTGAAATCCGCTGATTGCACCGCAGGCAACAGTTACAAATAAAGCAGGAAATAGGTATCCGACTTTATCTAATGAAAAAGAATTGAATGCAGGAATATTTAAATCCGGAGCTGCAAAGAAAACTCCCACTAATCCACCAAACATCAATGCGTAAAGAAAGAAAGAGTTCAAATAATCTCTTGGCTGCAATAAAATCCATACAGGTACGGTTGAGGCAATAAAAATGTATCCGAACAAAATTAGCTGCCATGTTAATACATCAAGCTGCACAGGAAATAAATTGCCTGCTGGTATTGATAAGAAAAGTAGAACCACTCCTGCTATTGTTGCAATCCACAAAGGAACTTTCAATCGGTAAATGGCAATTCCAAATAACACTGCAAGGATCATAAATAAAATTGATGATGTTCCTGCGCTTGGAATATGTGTGAAAGTATCCGCAACAATAATTGTGAAGACAGCGATAACAAGTACTAAAGTAGCCCACGCAAAAATCAAAAATAATTTTTTACCGCTTATTCCAATGTATTGTTGAATAATAAAGCCGATTGATTTACTTTGATGACGGATTGATGCAACTATACTTACATAATCATGAACTCCGCCAAGAAAAATTGAACCAAAGACAACCCAGATATAAACGGGAAGCCATCCGAAGCCGGCGGCAATTACAGGACCGACAATTGGTCCTGCGCCTGCAATTGATGCAAAATGATGACCGAGCAGTACAGGTGGTTTTGCAGGACAATAGTCAACTCCATCTGACATTGTATGAGCAGGAGTTTCATTTTTGTTATTTACGTCCAATTTTTTCGCAAGAAAACTCCCGTAAAAACGGTACGCAAATAAGAATGCTATCAATGCAAATATGACTAATCCTATTCCATTCATTTGTTATTCCTTAAAATGTTAGAAGTCAAAAGTGAAATGTCAAACGTTAGAAATCTATTTAGCTTTTTCAATAAAGTTTGAAAGTTTTGAAAATAGTTCATTTAATTATTCATCAAGTTTATTAATAGTTTTTTCATCTAAAAATCCTAATTCAATCGCAACTTCAATATGATTATCAACTTCAACTAATGATGATCGCGATATTTCATAAAATCTTTTTCTTTCAACTAAACTTTTTCTCGAAGAACCTTCTGCAATGTTTGCAGAGATGCATGTTGACGCTCTTCGTGTCTGATTAGTTAATCCAAAAAATTCTTCCTTTGGATAATTTGAAGTTATTTGCTAAATAGTTGAAACAAGTTTTACAGCCAATTTCCAAACATCAAGTTTTTTGTGATTTAATTTTAACATTACTTCTCCATTAGATTTTATGAAGGATAGTTAATTCAAACCGAATTCATTTGACGTTTGACTTTTCACGTTTCACAATTTAGAAATAATCACCTCCGTCATTTGCTGTGTTGTACAAGCACCGTATTTAAAAACATCAGCTCCGCCTCTTAATTTCATCATGTCATAAGTTCTAACTTTTTCTTCTTCAATAACTTTAGCAATAGCTTTTCTGATTTTATCGGATTTTTCTTTTTCATCAACATGATCCAACATCATACATGCACTTAAAATCATAGCAATTGGATTGACGATAGATGGATTTAGTTCTTGATACTTTGGAGCGCTTCCATGCGTTGGTTCAAACACTGCAACTTCCTCACCAATATTTGCACTGCATGCAAAACCCAAACCTCCTATTAATCCGGCAAATCCATCACTTATAATATCTCCGAACATATTTTCAGCAACAATCACTCCGTAATTTTCAGGATTTTTTGTAAGCCACATCATTTGTGCATCAATGTTTGTATCCCATAAAGCAATTTCAGGATAATCTTTTGCTACAATTCGTGCTTCTTTAAACATCATTCCGGATGTCTCGCGAAGAACGTTTGGTTTTTCACATAAAGTTAAATTCTTATATCCGAATTTTCGTGCATATTCAAAAGCTGCTTTGATAATTCTCTTTGTGGCGTTTCGGCTGATTATTCTTGTCGAGACTGCCAAATCTTCACTCGGAACATTTTTAAAAAATTTCATTTTTATATGAGTCTCAAGTGCATCACGAACTTGTTTTGGAGGATTTGTCCATTCAACTCCTGCATAAAGTCCTTCAGTATTTTGTCTGAAAATTACTGTATCAACCATTGGTTCATCAAATCCGCCTGAATTATTTCTTCGGATAAAGTTTAACGGATTTCCCTTAAAAGATTTGCAAGGACGGATACAGATATCAAGATTAAATTTTTGTCTGAGTCCGACAATAGGGGAAAAGTAAACGTAGCCTTTGCCTTTTAATTCTGAAGTTAATTCTTTTTCAGCAGCATCTTTTGGTTTGGATGTTATCGCTCCGAACAAACCGATTTTATGTTTTTCCAAAAGGTCAATAGTTCTTTGAGGTAGTGCATTCCCTTCCTTACACCAAAAATCCCATCCAATATCTGCATGAACATAATCGGCTTCAAATCCAACTGCATCTAAAACTCTTATTGCTTCCGGCAAAACGGTTTTTCCGATTCCGTCACCTGGCATTACTACTATTTTTCGCTTCATAAAATTCCTGTAATTTTTATAAAATTTGACATGAAAATTATAATTGTGTGAACTGCTAAACAAATTTATAAAAAGAAATTTACAAAGTGTAATCAAGTTGTAAATTAAATCTCTTTTCGCTGTTTCCTCGGATTTCGTTAAATCCCGAACCAATTGATTCTTCATCAGGTTTGTATAATTCCGAAAATTTGAAGGAAAAAGACAAATTACTAATCACAGAATATTTTATTAAGAAGTACCATTTGTAGCCGTTTTCAAAAAATGAAGGATTGCTTAGAATTCCCGGCAAATCGTTCTCAAATGAATAAATTCTTGATTCGTATGCATCAGTTCTAAAAAAAGTAAGCCGAATTGCTGCAAATAATTTATTGTCAAATAATCTGAATTTTATATCATTAAATATGAGCATACCGTTAAATTTTCGTTTCGATTTTTCATGCTGAACATTTGAATATTCAACTCTGATTTTATCCGAAATATATTTCATCGGCTTAAATTCAGCTTCGATACGGAATCGATTAGTCCTTCTGTTGGATGATTGCCCGAATTGATCCAAAATCTCGGTTATTTCTTTATTCTCCAAAAAATATCTTGCTGAAAAAGAAACATTTTTGGAGAATTGTCTTTGATAATGGAAAAGAAATTCATTGCCTGAAAATGGGAAAGGATATTCATCATGGTTTGTTAATTTGAATTTGTCGAAGTAAAAATTGAAGAATCCAAATTGATTGTGAATCCGAACTCCCGTATAAAAGCCAATCTCGTTTTCACGCAAATAACTTTCTCCGAAACCATTTCCATAATACGTTTCTGTTCCGCAGGCATAGCTTCGTAATGAAAAAATTGTAGAGAGATTTGAATTTATTTTAAGCAGCAGATTATTGATTGTCTTTATTCTATTTGCTATCAGAGCAGTCTCGCCACTGAAATGGATTGATTCGAAATTTGTTTCATAATTCAGTGAGTAAACTGATTTAATTTCATTCTCATGAAAATATATTGATTTATTCGTTCCAAATTTGTAATTCAGTGATAAAAATCCCAGTGCAAAATTATCATTAAAAATATAATTTGCTATTGCACCAAAAGTCATAATATCAATCTGATCTTTTTTTGATAATTCATTCACGGTGCGATGGAATCCGTCAATTGTTAGTTTAATTGATGTATCCAATGAATCAAAATATCCGTCAATTTTATTAAGAGAAAAAAATCCTGAAACTGAAAAGTTGTTTTCCCCAATTGTAAAAGCAGTTCCGCGCATGAATTTATTCTCATCCGTACTTCTGTATGGTAAAATAAAGTTTGAGTTTTTATCCGGAATATTTAGCACTGAACTTGTTTTCGCTATTGAATATGGGCTCCATAATGCCAGTCCGTGACCAAACTCGACTAAATAATCACCAAGAATTATATTGTCCAGAATCCATAAATCATCTGACTGAAAATAAAATGAATAAAAATCAGTTATGAAATTTTCTCCGGCATCTTTTTCGGTGAGCAATCCTAAATCAAATTTGCCGAAATTTATTTCTGCACGATTATAGAATTTATACCTCGAACCGGCAAATTTATTTTCTACAAAACCATTTCTGACATTTGGTTCGGTAAATACACGGCTTCGTAATTTGATTACAAGGGGATTTAACTTCACAATCCCATTTATTCTTACCGGCTTTGTTTCTATCTTATCGGAATCAAGAATAACGTAAGGAAGAATCGCCAAAGCAATTTCGTGTGGGATTCCATCAATTCCAAGTATTTCTTTTTCCGAAAAGAAAATTCCATTTGCATTTCTATAATTTATTATTTCCTGCGCTATCGCTCGATCCACAAATGGGATTTTCAAAATATCATCGATTGTACATGTATTCAAATGTATCGGATTTTTCATCAGTTCTTCAATTTTATACAGTATCAAATCATTTTCTTCACCGTATTCTTCATTATCAATTAGTGAATTTAAGTAAGCATCTTCTGTGTGGGTTGTGTCAATCTGTGAATAAATTGCAGAGGTAAAAATGAGTAGGAAAATATGAACTGCCTTAAATTTCATATCATCAAGTGGTCATTTATCAATGTGAATTAGTAATCCGAATTGATGAGTCAACCCCAGATTAAAATTATTAAATGCAGAGTAATCAATTTTTACAAATGAATAATTAATTCCGATACCGAACGAAAACGAGTTTGGTAAATTTCTGAATCCGGCTCTTAAGTCGATATATTTTATCAAACTTATTTCTACTCCAAACGCATAACTCAAATCAAAATATTCTTCTTTTTGCAATGCAGCCGTAATTAAAAATGAATTCACACGATAGCTGGTTCCGACTTCTAAAATCAATGATTTCCTCAAATATTTTGAATAATTGCCAAGTTGAATATTTCGTACTACAGCCGCAAAAGACAAATTATCATCGACTCGTATATTATTACCAAAGGCTGCAGACAATAAATTTTTCTGTCCGTATTTATTAATTGAGATATTGGACATTGCAAATGAAACTCCTGCAAAATATCTTTCTTCGAAACTTTTTGATAAGCCCAAAGTGATTTCATTTTCTTTGTAAAGATTAAACCCGTATGACTTTATTCCGATTGCAGCGGAGATAAATCTCAACGGTTCAGTATAAACCGCATAAACATTGGCTAACTCTTTTAATCCAAACGGTGAAGGTGAATAATAAAGTCCAATTTCTCGATAATTGATTCGCGATAAACACGCAGGATTATAAAACAATGCAAATGCACTGTTGCTGTCTGCAATTGTTGAGTTAGACATTCCAATCTCTCTGGAAGATGGCAGAATTTGTGAGAAACTTTCAGCCCAAGTTGTAAGTAAAACAAAAAAGATTATGATAAAATTTTTCATCAATTATTTTGTTTTTATCTAACCTTAAATTATTTATTTTTATATACAAAGTCTAACTGAATTAGAGAAAATCATGAAAAAATTTATTTTAATGTTTTTGTTGCTTCCCATTTTTGTTCAGGCTCAAGAATTGGAAGCAAGAGTCATTGTGAATACCGAAAAGCTGCAAACTCAATATAGAGATAAATTAGTAAGCTTTGGTCAGCAGGTTGAGGATTACTTAAATAGCAATCTTTTTACAGGACAACCATGGCAGTTCCCAAAAGTAAAATGTTATTTTAATATTTTTTTTACTTCCGGAAACAGCGAAACAAAATATTCAGCGCAGGTTGTTGTGTCAAGTTACAGAGCAATTCAGGGGAATGATAAAAGTTCGTTGATGCTGAGTGTTATGGATAATTCATGGTCATTTGATTATCAGCCGAATCAAGCTTTTTATTTTAATCAAACTGCCTTCGACCCGATTACAAGTTTTCTTGATTATTATGCGTACATAATTATTGGTTTTGACAACGAATCTTATGAACCTTTTTCAGGTTCAGATTTATTCAATCAGGCTTTGAATATTACAATTTTAGGTGGCAGCAGCACTTACTCTGATTCATGGATAGTAAAAAGCAGCGGATTTAATAAAAGACTTCTCTGCGAAGAAATATTTGATGCAAACTTTCAGCAGTTCAGACAGGACTTCTATGATTATCATGCAAATGGAATCGACTTGCTTGCTTCATCAAAATCATTAGACAGGTTTCACTCAATAATTTCGAAGATGATTAAGAATCTTGAAACTGTGAAGAAAAAAACTAACCGCCGGAGTGTTTTACTTAATACATTTTTTGAAGCAAAGAGCGGGGAATTAATTACTTACTTAAAAGATTATCCTGATAAAAAAATATTTGAATCACTCAAAACCATTGACCCCACAAGAATCACAAAGTATAATGAAGCCGCCGCCGCAGAGGAGAGTAAGTAGAAATATTTCAGTGCTATTATTAAAAAAGCCGCTCTTTAAAAGCGGCTTTTAATTTCAACAATTATTGTTTCTTACTTTAATAAAAGCATTTTAATTGTTCTTGAACTTTCATTCATTTTGAGTCTTGCAAAGTAAATTCCACTTGGAAGATTTTTCCCTTCGAATTCAGCATTGTAGTTGCCTTTCTGAAGTTCTCCACTGAATAAAGTCTGAACTTTATTCCCTATTGCATCATAAATAATCAATGAAACTTCAGCACGTTTACTGACAGAATATTTTATTTGAGTGTTCGGATTAAATGGATTCGGATAGTTTTGTTCTAAACTGAATGTCAATGGAATTTGTTCGTTATCATTAATTCCAGTTACCGGAGCGCTGATTAAATTGCCTTCATAATGGCATTTTGCTGCGCATGAAGTGACCGGGTCAGGTTTTTCAATATTATGCGGATACCAACTGAGTGCTTCTTTATATTTTACTGCTAGTGGTCTAACTCGCCCATTAACAGGCCATCTCCAAACATCATGTCCGTCCTGACCGACAGATTTTGCAAAACCGGTAGCATGACAGGAAATACAATCTACGGTTGTGTGTTGTGAATAGTGATTTGTCATTGTATGACAATTCTGACATTTTGCATCACCCAAAGTTTGCCAGTCAAAATCACCGTCGGGATAATTGTGAACATCAGTATGACAAGTTGCGCATGCTAAAGCTTTGTGTGCTGAGCTTTGCAACAATTCATAATATTGCGGGTGTCGTTTTATGCTTGTACCGTTTGCTGTTGGATAAGGTGCTTCTTCACTTAAATATCCTTTTGTGGCAGGGCGGTAAAAACCAATATGGCAGCTTCTGCAAACATTATTGTCTTGTTTCATTTGATCAGAAGTTGTGAATTCATGTGATTCGATATTTGCTGTCCAGTCCATCGACCATTCAGACA
>PFVB01000112.1 GCA_002790395.1 Ignavibacteriales bacterium CG_4_9_14_3_um_filter_34_10
TAGTTTATCGACCTTTTTTAATTTCAGAGGAAACTCCATTCCACCTTGCTTCCAAAGACCAATTGCAAACAGGCTGTCTTTCTGAAGTTTACCAATAAACTTTCCGCCAATCATATCCAATCTTACAATTAAACTGTCATCAGATAAACGTACAGAACTTGCGGCGATATTTTTTGCCCCCTGATTTGGGCTGTCGAGATAAGCTCCAATTGACTTGTCATCGTTTTCGAAAATTTTTATAATTAGTTTCAGTGACATTGAGTTGATTTTTAAATCACCTTCCCAATATGACAAATACTTCGGCTCATTGGATTCCTGAGCAAACAAGGAAACACTTAACAAAGCAAAAATCACAACAAATATTTTTTTCATTTTTTCACCCCGGATTATTTTTTTTTGCTTCACTTTCGACGGACGAATCAGCCGAAATGTTTTTCAGCCTGTTATTTTTTATAAGCAAATCTTTCAGTAAAAATTCAATTTGTGCATTAATACTTCGAAGGTCATCAGCAGCCCATTTTTCAAGTGAAGCATAAATATTCTCATCAATTCGTAATAAAAACTTTTTCTTCTCTGCCATAATAAATTAACTTTTACTCTTTTTGTGCTGGTCACCAATATAAATTACAAGCATAATCAACCACGGATATTTATCAATCAATTCGGTCTTTTTTACAATTTCAATATCAATGCGGAACTTAAAAGAAATTGCATAATTAAATGCAAGCAGTGTTTCGCCATTTTCGGATTGAATTTCTTTCTTTTGCCTAAAAGCAAAAGATTTCAGCAAAACCTTTTCTCCTTTTGGCAATTCAATTATTTCGGTGAGAGAAAAAACTTTGCCGGTATATTTTGCAACCGGTTGCTCATAATCTTTAGGTCTTATTTCAATTTCTGATTTCCAAAAACTTGGGAAATAAAACTCAAAACTGCAGGTTAAATTTCCTTCGGTAACAGCAGTCCTGCTAAAAAATTTCGGATAACTTAATGTTGAGAGCAATTCAGAATCGCATCTAAGTTCAAAAATTCTTTTAAAAAAAGAAAGCTGAACAACCTGAAGTTTTTCGTTTTGATATTCAGATAACTTTTTCATGTTATTGATAGAGCGTTCCTGTATTAATTACAGGCTGAGCTTGAACTTCAGAAACCAAAGCCACCATTAAATTGTTCACCATTGTTGCTTTTTTATCTTCATCAAGATTAACAATATGTTGCTCGCTCAAAGCCTTCAAAGCCATATCAACCATTCCGACAGCACCTTCAACAATTTTCTGTCTTGCTGCAACAACAGCCTGAGCTTGCTGGCGTCGAAGCATTGCCTGTGCAATTTCAGGTGCATAAGCGAGATGGCTGATTCGTGCTTCAAGGATTTCCATTCCAGCAATCTGCAATCTCATCTGAACTTGTTTCTTCAATTGTTCTGAAATTTCCTGTGTGTTTCCTCTTAATGAAGCTTCCGAATCATTTGAATCATATGCATATTCTGTTGCCAGTCCGCGGATTGCAGTTTCACTTTGAATCGCTACAAACTGCTCGTAGTTTTGAACGTCGAACAAAGCACAGGCAGAATCAACAACACGCCAAACAATTACTGCGGCAATTTCAATGGGATTTCCATGCAGATCATTCACTTTTATTTTTTCACTGTTAAAATTATGGATTCGAAGAGACACTTGTTTTTTCGTTGTAAAAGGATTTACCCACCAAAAACCCGAATCGCGGACAGTACCAAGGTATTTTCCGAATAAGACTAAAACACGGGAATCATTTGGTTGAACAACAATGAATCCGCCAAATGAAATAAAAATTAAAATTAACAATGGAATAAAAATCCAAAGAATACTATCATTGTTAGTCATAATTCCATTTCGTAATAAAAATGCGTCGGCAATTGATGCCACAATTACAATAAATAAAAACAGAAAGCCATTGTACTTTTTTGATGATTTTTCAATTATTGTTTCCATTTACAACTCTCCTTTAATTTTGCTATCACAATGATATCATGGTGATATCTAATTGTCAAGCAAAATTTTGAGCAATAAAAAATCAATTGATGTTTATTTCCACAAAATAAATAAATATCTTTCACTTGGAAATAAATCAGGAAAGTTAAGATGGAAGCGAAAAAATATACTTTACAGGAAGTTTTACGAAACAGTGCCGGCAAATATTCTTCAAAACTTGCAGTTTCAAGTATTGACCAGAACAGCTATACATATCAACAATTTGCAGCCAAAGTTCAAAGCATATCAGAGTTTCTTTTTCAAAACGGAATTGTTAAAGGTGACCGCGTTGCAATATTGAGCGAGAACCATCCCCATTGGGGAATTTCATATTTTGCAATAACTACAATGGGTGCGGTTGCTGTACCAATTATGACTGAATTTCATGAGTCGGAAGTTCATCATTGTCTTCGTCATTCCGAAAGCAAAGCAATATTTATATCGGCAAAACTTTACGATAAAATTGCCGAAGTAGAATTCGAGCATTTGAACACAATAATTCTGATTGATGATTTTTCGGTTATTCCAAACAACACAAAAAAAGATTTTTTGAAAGAAGTAATTTCAACCGGAAAAAAAGAGTTTGCCAAAATAAAAGCAGCCGCCATGAAATTTGCCGGCTTGGTTGATGAAGAAATAAAAGAAGATGATCTGGCGGCAATTTTATATACCTCCGGAACGACGGGACATTCGAAAGGAGTGATGCTTACTCACGGGAATATTGTTTATGATGCTTATGCCACAATAGTTCTTGTAAATATTAAAGAAGGAGACAGGATGCTTTCGATTTTGCCTTTGTATCATACTTATGAAGCTACACTCGGTTTGGTAACTCCGCTGATGGTGGGTGCAAGTGTTTATTATCTTGACAAACCCCCAACACCAGCAGTATTATTGCCCGCATTAAAAAAAATTCAGCCGACAATTATGCTTTCAGTTCCGCTGGTAATTGAAAAAATTTATCACGGAAAAATTTTGCATGAGATTAATAAAAAAGGAATTGTCCGCTCTCTTTATAAAGTGTCTTTTGTAAGGAAGAAAATAAATCAGGCGGCAGGGAAAAAACTTTATGAAACTTTTGGTGGAAAATTAAAAATGTTTTGTATCGGCGGAGCTGCATTATCCAAAGATGTGGAAATATTCCTGCGGGAAGCTAAATTTCCTTATTCAGTCGGATATGGACTTACAGAAACTTCTCCGCTTGTAACAGGAACGCCACCGGAAACAACAAGATTAAGTTCTGCCGGAATTACATTGGTCGGAATGCAGGTAAAAATTTTAAGTCCTGATTTTGAAACCGGTGAAGGCGAAGTACTCATAAAAGGTCCAAATGTGATGAAAGGATATTACAAAGATGAGGAAAAAACGAAGGCAGTATTTACGGATGACGGATGGTTCAGAAGCGGCGATTTGGGGTTAATAAAGGACGGATATTTGTACTTAAAAGGCAGATCGAAAAATGTTATTATTGGCACAAACGGAAAAAATATTTATCCCGAAGAAATTGAGTCACTAATTAATGAAAATGAATATGTGCTTGAATCATTGGTTGTAGAAAAAGACAAAAAATTAATTGCCAAAGTTCATTTTAATAATGACATCCTTGATGAAAAATATAATTTTCAAAAACTAAGCGATCCTGAAGCACGGGCAAAGAAAAACGAACTGATGAATGAACTCTTAAAATATGTTAATGAAAGAATATCAACTTTCAGCAGGTTAAATGGAATTATCGAGCAACAGGAACCATTTGAAAAGACTCCGACAAAAAAAATCAAAAGATATCTTTACACATGAAATGAACGTTAATAAAGCATCAAATATCGGAATTGCTGCAAACATTTTTCTCTTTCTTATTAAAGCGGTAATTGGAGTTTTGTCGAATTCAATTGCTGTTATTTCCGAAGCAGTAAATTCACTGACAGATATTTTTTCATCTGCAGCAATAAAATATTCTATTTATGTATCAAGCCAAAAACCTGATAAAGAACATCAGTTCGGGCATAATGCAGCCCAGCCGATAGCGGCATTTATTGTTGCGGTTTTTGCGTTTGTGGTTGGGTTCAAAATTATTGAGGAATCTGTTGGCAGAATCATTGACCCGCAAACAATAAAAAAGCAAACGCTTGTATATATAATTCTGACAGTTACAATTATTACTAAAATTCTTTTAAGCCGGTTTCAGGTTTCAGCAAGCAAAAAATACTCAAGCACAGCAATAAAAGCTGCTTCTGTAGACAGTTTGAACGATGTGCTTTCCTCTTCTATAGCATTAATCGGAGTTTTTTGTTCATCACTTGGGCTGCCGTTTCTTGATGGTTTTGCAGGAATTTTAGTTGCAATGTTCATCTTAAAAACAGGTTATGAACTTGCAAAAGAGAATATGGATTATTTAATGGGGAAGGCTGCTGACGAGCAATTGATTCTTGAAATTGCAGAGAAAGCATTGAAGATTAAGGGGGTTAAAGGTTTGAATGATCTTCGTTCGCATTATGTGGGAGATAAATTTCATATCGAGATTCACATCGAAGTTGATAAAAACTGCCCAACAGAAATTTCACATGATATCGGAAAAGATGTGCAATATGAAATTGAAAGTCTGGCACAAATTCAAAAAGTCTTTGTTCATATTGACCCGGTATAATTTCAATGTATAATGTAAAGTGTATAATGATAAATGACGGGTGTTTATCTGTCAATGCAGCCGTTTATTGAATAGGAATATCATAAACTTTGAGCGATATTTAGTAGCACAGAATACTATTCTGTGCTACTTGGAATTGTAAGACCTATTTTCTGACAAGGCAAGCCCTATCCCTACATAGGTTTTAATTTCTACTTCAGCAGTAACAATTTTTTCGTCTGAGTAAACGAACCACTTTGTAATTTATAGAAGTAAATTCCGCTGGTAAGATTGCTTCCATCGAATTTTACCTCATAATTTCCCGCAGGTTTGTTTTCATTCACCAAGGTTGCAACTTCATTTCCCAGAATATCATAAACTTTTAATGACACGTGAATGTCACTCTGAGCTTGTCGAAGAGTGACACCACCATTGTCATGGTTCGACAGGCTCACCATGACAGACGGAATTGAATATTGTATTGTCGTACTCGGATTGAAAGGATTCGGATAGTTCTGTTCCAAAGAAAATTTTTGTGGTTGAACATTTTCATCATTCACACCGGTTATTGAAGAAACTTTTTTCATAATCCAGTTTTCGGGATCAAAATAAAGCAGCAGTGGTTTTGCACTTAAAGTAATATCAAATTCTTGCTGTAACTGATTATTGAAAACAGTAATTAATGTGTCACCTTTTTCTGTTTTGATTTTTATCTGCACCGGCATTGTGAAGAAAGATGGTTTTTTATTTGCCTGCTGTTTTATGTTTAACTTCACTCCATAGGATTGATCTGAAGTTTGGGAGTATGACCAATCAACAGTATATGTCGGATATTTTTCACCGTAAATCCATTCATGAAAAAAATAATCCAAATCTTTTCCAGAAACTTTTTCTGCAATCCGCTGAAAATCTTCGGTTGTGGCAACTCCATAAGCAAGTTCAGGATCTTCAAGATAAGTCCGCAAAATATTAAAGAACGTTTCCTTGCCTACAATTCCCCGTAACATGTGCAGAACAACAGCACCCTTTGCATAACTTCTGTTTCCGTCAAAAATCTGATTTACCGAACTGATATCCTGAACGTAAATTGAACCAAGCGCTTTAAAAGCTGAAGTCATTTCATTTTGTATTGAACTCTTGTAAGCTGAATATCCGTTAACTTCTTCTTTATAAACTGATTCGGAATAAGTGGCAAATCCTTCATTAAGCCAGATATGATGCCAGTCTTTGCATGTTATTTTATCACCAAACCACTGATGGGCAAGTTCATGTGAAATTACATCAGTAAAATATGCACCAATAGATGTACAGGTTTGATGTTCCATTCCGCCCGACCAGCCAAATTCAGCATGTCCGTATTTTTCATTTATAAAAGGATATAATCCATATTTATCAGAAAACACTTCAAGCATATTGATTGTTTTGTTTAACTCATTTATTCTGGTTGGAGTCAGCCTGTCGAAATAATTATAATTCAAAACTTCCATTGTATCGGCTTGATTATAGACAAAATAATTTTTGTAAAGTTTATAGTCTGTAATTGCAAGTGAAATCAAATAATTCGCAATTGGATAAACAGTTTTCCAATGATAAGTGTGTGTTCCATTAAGGTTGTCAGTTATGTTAATCAATTTTCCGTTTGATACCGGAGTCATTGATGTAACGGTTGTCAAAATAATGTCTGCTGAATCCGCCTTATCAGCAGGGTCATCTTTGCAGGGCCACCAGTCTTTTGCACCATACGGTTCACTGAACGACCAAATAACCGGATGACTGTTATATGTGGTAAACTCAAAACTTCCGAAACCATTTGACTGCGGAGTGCCGCTGTACATTACATCAACTGAAAACATTTTTCCTGTGTTATAAACTGAATCAAGAGTAATATTAATTTTATTTGAACCACGTGTGAATGAAACAGATTTGCCATTCATTCTTACATATTTCACTTGAAAATTATCCGCTAAATCCAAGAATATTTGTTGAAGTCCGTTAGTTGAACTTATTGCTGTCATTGTTACGGTTCCGGATACAAGCTGCGGAGAATAAGTGACGGATAAATTTAATTTATAATACTGAACATCATAAGAATTATCCCCTGGATATTTTACCTGAGATTGTTTGAACAGTTGGCTCTTGCTTAAATATTCAATTTTCATTTTTGAACAAAGGTTTTCTGATTCCTGTCCAAACGTTAAATTTATTGCTAAAAATAAAACTGCCATTGTTTTTAAAATCTGCATTTGATCCCCGGTTTTCGAATTAATTATTTTGAATTTATCTGCTTGAATGCAAAAGCATAGAGTTGAATTTGTTTTAACATTGCACCAAGTCCGTTTTTCCGTGTAACAGAAAGATGATTGTCAATGCCAATCTCTTTAAGAAAATCGGGTGGTGCAGAAAGAATTTCATCAGGCGAAAAACCCGAATAAGCCGAAATTAAAATTGCAATCAGTCCTTTTACAATCATTGCATCACTGTCGGCTTCCACAAGTATTTTACCATCCTCAAGTTTAGCATTCATCCACACCTGCGACTGGCAGCCTTCAATTTTGTACTTCTCTATTTTGAATTCTTCGGCAAGCGGGCTTAGTTCTTTTCCCAATTTTATTATGTAAGAATATCTTTCTTCCCAATTTTCAAAACTCTTAAAATCATCTATTATTGATTTATGTTTTTCATGAATAGTCATATTCAACTCAATATTTGTATTTCAACCATTTAATTATATCTGCCAAACTTGGTTTCTTGCCTGAGCGCAAAATTCCAACCCTGAAAATTTTCCCCGCCAATGGAAATATTATTAAGATTGTCAAAACATTTACAGCCATCGAGGCAAAAAGCTGCCAAACCGGAACATCGGTCAAAACAAATTTTCCGGGCATAACCATTAAAGTTGAAAAAGGGAGGAAGGATGCTATTTCAGCAATTTGATTATTTGGATTCCGCATCATTGAAAGAGCAATGAAAAACGGAATCATAATTAACATCATCACAGGCCACATTCCGGATTGTGCTTCCTGTGCAGTTTCAAAAACAGAACCTACTGTTGCAAACAATCCCAAAAATATTACCAACCCGAAGAAAAAGTTTATCAGAAAATAAATTAAATGACCATACGTAATATCAAAAGTAAATTCCGGCGGAAGAACAAACCATGTGGTTGAAATAATAGTTAGCACAGGCAGCAGCCAAACCATCATTTGCAAAGCTCCGGTGATTGAAGAGCCAAGAATTTTGCCCGCAAGCAATTCCTTGCTGTTTACAGAAGATAAAATCACCTCGACAATTTTACTGTTTTTTTCTTCCTGAACAGACTGCATGGTCATCGAGCCCATCATTAAAAGACTAATGTAAAGCAAAAACATAAACACGTAAGCAAGAATCAGATTTCCGTAGCCCTGTTCTTCAAATTCTTCTTTTTCCGAGACTTTAAACCCGGCAAAATCAACGCCCAGCCTTGCAAAATCGAGTTCATCGCGGGATAAGTTTCGTGTGCCAAAATACTGATCAATTAAAAATTTATTTATCGGTGTAGAAATTTTATCGGGAATGCTTCTGTTGTTAGGAGTTTTTGCAAAGTACCGAACCTTCTTATCCTTAAGTGCTGAGTTTGGAATAAAAATCACACCGTCAAGTTTTTCTTCCACGAGAAGAGGTTTTTTACTATTCACATATTCTTCGATATCGTTGGTCACGTTATATGTTATTTTATAAGAACCGCTTTTAACAAATTCTTCTGCTGATATATATTCTTTAACAGAATTAATCATTTCATCTGATTGAGTCACAATTTCAATTTGCGATCCATTGTCACCTTCGTAGCTAATAAGTAATGTCTGAATGCCGATAATTCCAAACATAAATACAGGGAGTAAAATTGTCATAATTATAAAACTTTTTGACATCAGTTTTTCCCGAAGTTCACGTTTAATAACTGCCAATGTTCTGTAATTAAACATTTGAAACCTCCTTTTTAATTTCGACATCTTCCTTTCCGGCAAGCTCCACAAATATTTCCTGAAGTGAGATATCATTCGAATCAAACTTTTTTACAATCACATTGTTTTGCAAAAGCAGGCGAAGAATATCTTGTGAAAAATGCTCTTCTTTAACTCTGATTCCAGTTGAATTTCCGAAATCAGAAATTTTTTCAACCATAGGGTTTGATGAAAGAAATGAAATATTTCCCTCATAGTTCAGAGTAATATTTTTTTGAGCATATTTTTTCTTTATATCAACAAGCGAACCGTTTAAGATGATTTTACCATGATCAATCATTGCAATGTGGTCACACATTTTTTCTGCAAATTCCATCAGGTGAGTTGAAAATATAATCACTTTGCCTTTTTGCTTTTCTTCCAGAATAACCTCTTTCAATAAGTTTGTGTTAATCGGATCCATTCCGGAAAAAGGCTCGTCAAGTATAATAAATTCGGGGTCGTGGAGAATGGTTGATATGAACTGAATTTTTTGCTGGTTTCCTTTTGACAAATCTTCAATCTTTGAATTTCTTCTGTCAAAGAGTTCAAACCTTTTCAAATATGCGTTTGCCTTCTTGTGAATTTCTCTTCCTGTTTTTCCTTTTAGTTCAGCGAAGTAAAGAATAGTATCGATCACTTTCATTCTTTTGTATAATCCGCGTTCTTCGGGCAAATAGCCGACTTTGTTTCGAAATTCCTGTCCGACTTTTGCACCGCGCAAAATAATTTCGCCTGAATCGGGAATAATAATATTCATCATCATTCTGATCGTGGTTGTTTTACCGGCGCCGTTCCTTCCTATAAGTCCAAATATTGAACCTTCAGGGACATAAAAAGAAGCATCGTCAACTGCCTTTAAGCTTCCAAATTTCTTTGAAAGATTTTTAACTTCTAATGCATTCATAATTCTCCGTAATTAAATTTTTAATTTTTTCCAAGTGGAAGTGTAAATTTGAAAGATGAGCCTTTTCCGTGTTCACTTTCAACCCAAATTTTACCGCCATTTTTCTCAACAAATTCTTTGCACAATATTAATCCAAGTCCTGTTCCTTTTTCACCATCGGTATTTTCATTTATAAATTTTTCATCAATCCTAAAAAGTTTGCTGATGTTTTCTTTTTTAATTCCAACACCATTGTCATTAACGCTTATCTCGATAAAACCATTCATTTTTTCTGAATGCAGTTTGATTGTTCCCGCCTGTCTTGTAAAATTAATTGCATTTGAAATGAGATTGCGGATAACGGTTTTAATCATATTTTGATCGGCATCTATTACAGCATCTATGTCAATTTCGTTTTGCAACGTTATGTTTTTCTGGTTTAACTTTAGTGTGAAAAGTCCGATTATATCTTCAGCTGTTTCAAAAACATTGAAATGTGCAAGTCCAAATTTGATTTCATCACGCTGAAGTTTTGCCCATTCAAGAAGATTTTCAAGCAGAGAATATAATTTTTGCGAACTGGAATAAATTAATCCCGAAGTTTCTTTAACGTTTTCAGAATTTGAATAGTAATTGTCAGAACTTAGAAGCCGGCTGAGTCCGAGAATAGCCGTAAAACTGTTTTTTAAGTCGTGAGAAATAATTGAAAAAAATCTGTCTTTGCTGAGATTTAGCTCTTTTAATTTCTGCTCTGATTTGGCAAGTTTTTTTGTCATCGAAATAAGATCACTTGCATATTTCTCAATAATATCAAGGTCTTCAGCAAACATTAACTTTCCGGAGTCAGACTTGTTTTCAATTATCTCATCGTCGTGAGTTTCAAGTTTTACTTCAATTTCATAGCCGGGATTATCGCGGTATTCATGAATTAAAAAGAAAAACAAATTTTGATCATTTTTTGCAATCAAAACTGAACGTACTTCCACGGGGACGATAACCCCATCCAGGGTTAATTGCTTGTTTACGAAATAGTCTCGATTTTCTTCCTGCTGTTTTTTGTACTCTTCAATAACTTCAGATTCCTTTAATTTATTTATTTCGGTTATCTTCTTCATTAAAAGTTCGTGATACGTGCATCCGTAAAACTCGCAGGCTTTTGCATTTGCATCCACAATTTTTCCATTTTCCGGATTAACCAAAAGTTTGACTGCGTTGCTTTTGGAAAATATTTTATCAAATCTTTTATAAATATCGATTATTATTAATTCATCTTCAATTTGTGGGAGGTTTCTGAAATCTCTCTTGATTAAATTCAATTCGTGAATGGACTGTTCTTTTCTCTGTTTGTCTGTCATTAATTTCCTGAATATTAATTAGTAATTGATTGACAAAAATATGATTTCTGACAGTTAAAAATAAATGTTTGTAGAGTAATTGCGAATAAAATTAAGTATTATATTTTTGTTAATAATGTTTCAATTAAAAAGGATATGCAATTATGGCGAATGTTATAAATTGGTTTGAAATACCCGTGGCAGATATTCAAAGAGCAACAAAGTTTTATTCCGATGTTATGGATTATGAATTTACCCAACAAGAAATGATGGGCTTTAAAATGGCTTTCTTTCCGATGGAAGGAGAAGGAATTGGAGGAAGTTTAATTCAAGGAGAAGGATATATTCCATCGATGACAGGAGCAGTAGTGTACTTAAATGGAGGTGAAGATTTATCGGTATATTTAAACCGGGTTGAAGCAGCAGGAGGAAAAATCGTTTTTCCGAAAACTAAAATATCCGATGAAATTGGCTACATGGCTTTCTTTATTGATAGCGAAGGAAATCGGGTTGCGTTCCATTCATTGAATTAGGGAGAAGTGATTTGGCATATTTCAGCAAAGACTTTATTAACTTTTTTGCAGAGCTAAAAAAGAATAATAATCGCGAATGGTTCTTGCAAAACAAGGAAAGGTATATTTATTCGGTTAAAATACCGTTTGAATTATTTGTGCAGGAAATTATTCACCGCATTCAGGAAGAGGATGATACAATTCAGATTACTGCAAAGGAGGCTTTGTTCAGGATTTACAGAGATGTAAGATTCAGCAAAGATAAATCGCCGTATAAAACTTTCGCTTCGGCAATTATTTCGCACAAGGGAAGAAAAGATTTGTACTTGCCCGGCTTTTATTTTGAATTTGATGATGCAGAAATCAGGATTTACAACGGGGCTTATTTTCTTGATAAGAACCAATTATATAAAGCAAGAAAAAGCATTCAGCAAAATTTATCAGAATTCAACAGCCTGATTTCAGAAAAGAATTTTAAAAGCAAATTCGGATTAACGCTAGGCGATAAAAACAAAATCATTCCAAAGGAATTTCAGGAGACATATAAAATTCAGCCGCTGATTGCCAACAAGGAGTTTTATTATCAGGCTAAATTGAAATCATCAAACATACTCAGTAAAAATCCTGTTGATAAAATGCTTGATTATTATTTAACCGCACGGGATATAAATTACTTTTTTATCGATGCAATAAATTCAAAATGATAATGAAAACAGAAATACCCGAATTAATACTTGATAAAAATATCGTGCTGAAAAATATCAGCATAATGAAAAACAAATCTGACAAAAGCGGAGTGATATTCCGCCCGCATTTCAAAACTCATCAGTCAGTGGAAATAGGAAAATGGTTTAGGCAATTGGGCGTAACAAAAATCACGGTTTCATCATTGAAAATGGCTGAGTATTTCGCTGCGGATAATTGGAATGATATCACAGTAGCATTCCCGGTGAATATCCGTGAGATTGATTTAATAAATCGGCTCGCAAAAAAGATAAAATTAAATTTGTTGGTTGAATCAATTGACTCAGTGAGATTTTTATCCGGGAATTTGAAAGCGAGTGTTTTTATTTATATTAAAATTGATGTTGGAGGAAATCGCACAGGAATGAAGTCGGATAATATTAATGAAATAAC
>PFVB01000196.1 GCA_002790395.1 Ignavibacteriales bacterium CG_4_9_14_3_um_filter_34_10
TTCTTCTGGAAGAGCACCCGGTGGTCTTAATGGTGATTTTCCCTTCAGTAAATCAAACCAATACTTAAACATTATATTCAATTATGTTTAATCTCATCCAACTCATTTTCAGAAGCCACAAAAGTAGGATATATTCCTAAAACCCAATCGAACTCATTCATTATGTATCGAGACATATTAACCAGTTCTTCTTCTTTTTCTGCTTCCATTACTACGATGATATTATCTTCTTTATAAACACCATGAGTTGATAAATTTGGAATCCTTTTTAATTGAAGAGCAATGTCTTCAGCTTTCTCTTTTTCGGTTTTAACAATCATACTTGCTATTATCATTATATCTATCCTTATAAATAAAAAAATAAATCCGTAGCACAGATAAATAATCTGTGCTACGGTAATTTAATGTTAAGCTTTCTCAATTTTACATGCAGCAACTTTATATTCCGGTTCTTTTGAAACTGCATCAACTGCGTCATTTGTAAGAATATTTGTTAAGCTTTCTGGCCAGTGCCAAGGAATAAATACTGTGCCCCTGCGTGGTCTATCAATAACTTTAGCATTCATCACTAAAGAACCACGTTTTGTAGAAACTTTAACTTTATCCTTATTCTGAATATTCCAAGACTGTGCATCTTTAGGATTAATTTCTACGTAAGGATTAGGATTAGCTCTTAAAAGCTCAGGAATTTGACCTGTCATTGTCATTGTATGCCACTGTTCAAGTATTCTTCCAGTAGTTAAGGCAATTGGATATTCTGTGGAAGTCGGTTCTTCCGGTCCTTTATTCGGTCGCGCAAATATTACTGCTTTACCTTCTGGTTTAGCGTAGAAATACATTCTTTTATCTCCGGCTTTATCCTTAGGAAAAAACGGATCTTCTTTAGTAAACCTATGCCAAGTTCCAGGATGATTTGTATTAGGTACAGGCCATCTTAGCCCGCGCAACTTTTTCAATCTATCATAAGTTGCTCCACTTAAATCCATATCTTTTCCGGCAGTAAACTTTAGGTATTCATTCCAAACATCTTCAGGTGTTTTAAGGTACTGAAAACCTTCAGCATATCCCATTCTTTTTGCAATTTCAATAATAACTTCACCGTCCCACTTTGCTTCACCTGCTGGTTCTAATGCCTTAGCCATGTATTGCGATCTGCGTTCGGTACATCCGTAAACACCTTCTTTTTCGCCCCAGAAAGCAACCGGAAATACTACATCGGCTATTTTTGCTGTTTCAGTAGGGAAGAATGATTCGTTTACTACAAGGAAAGCATCTTTCATTCCTTGTATGTATTTATTTAAATTAGGCAGTGATTGAGCAGGATTTGTGCAAAGAACGTATAATCCTTTTATTTCACCTTTAGCTGCTGCTTCGAACATTGCAACAGCATGTTTTCCCACTTTAGGTTGAATTTTATCAGGAGCTATTTTCCAGATAGCAGCTACTTCTTTCCTATGTTGTTCATTTCCCACACTTCTGTGACCGGGTAATAATTGAGTCAAAGTACCTCCCTCACGAACTCCACCACAAGCATTCGGCTGACCTGTTAAAGAGAACGAATCACAACCTGGCTTGCCCAATTTCCCTGTCAGAAGATGAATGTTATGAATTAGATTATTTAAAAACACCCCTGCAGTTCTTTGATTTACTCCCATAGTCCACATTGACATTGCAGTTGGTGATTCACCAAACATTTTTGCTATCTTGATAATATCTTCAGCTTGAACTTCTGCTTGTTCAGCAGCATATTCTGGAGTATATTTTTCAAGGAATTTCTTATAATCATCATAACTGATAGGATCTTTACCATTACTGAATACTACACTATCTTTTATAAATTGCTCATCTGCATACCCATCTTTAATAAGCAGTCTTGCAATTGCATGGAGAACTGCTAGATCGTAGCCAGGTTTTACCATAATATGTAAATCGGCAATTTTGTTAGTTGGAGTTTTACGAGGATCGATAATTATTATTTTGCAATTTGGACTTTTCTTTTTCCTATTTACAAGCCGATCAAAAATAACTGGGTGAGCCTCTGCAGTATTAGTACCAACTAGTAAAAATAAATCACAATAATCAATATCATCATAAGTTCCAATTGGTTCATCTGCACCAAACGTTGAAATATAACCACCAGCAGCGCTTGCCATACAAAGCCTTGGATTACCATCAACATTGTTAGTTCCTATAAAACCTCTAAAAAGCTTGCCTGCAAGATAAGACTCTTCGGTTTCGGCCTGTCCTGAGCCATAGTAGGCCAAAGCATCAGGTCCATTCTTTTCAAGTATTTCCTTAAATTTACCTGCAACTAAATTAAGAGCTTCATCCCATGAAGCTCTTTCAAGTTTTCCATTTTTTCTTATAAGTGGATAAAGCAATCTGTTTTTAGCAGTAATTACTTTATGTAGATAAAAACCCTTAACACAAAGAAGTCCTGCATTGATTGTATTCTCTTTATCGCCTTTAATACCAAGGGGTTTACCATCCTTAACCCCAAGCATAACACCGCACCCAACCCCGCAAAATCTGCAAACAGATTTATGCCAGACAATTCCTTCCTGGAGAGCAGCCGCAAATATTTTATTATCAACTAAAGATTCCACACCAATTATTGTAGCTGCAGTGGTTAGAGCAGAAGCTTTTAAGAAATCTCTTCTTGAAATTGACATTTCATTATTCTCCTTTATTATGAAATTTTAAAGTATGCCCGTTATGACAATCGAAGCATGATTTAACTTTTAAATTTTTATAATTAACTTCTTTTTCTGAATGACACCCAAGACAAGTATTATCCTGTCCTTTTTTATAAAATACTCCCTGCCCATCTCCATGGCAAATGTAACAGCCAAAACCACTAGTCCCATGCTTACTATTACTCCATGCTGTAAAAATTTCAGGAGTGGTTTCCTGGTGACAGTCTACACAACCAATCGTCCAATCAACATCAGGATGCTTGTCTCCTAGAAGTTTGGAGGATGAGGAGTGTACATTACTATTTGTGAACCCTAAGAAAAAGGTAACAGCCACTGTAATGAATACTATAGAATATATTTTAATCTTCATTATTCTTCCTTATTTATTAGAATGCAAATGTTATTACCGTTTTTAATTCCCAAGGAGCTAACTCCCATTTATCACTACCATTAATCAAATATTTAGAAGCTGTACCTGGTGAAAAATATCCAGCTCTGAAGGTAAATGTAAGATTACTATAAATCTTGTAATCAGTTTTAAGATCAACTTCCCAACCTAAATCTGTTGCACTAGTCGTAAGATCAGGTCCGGCAGCAGTCCAGGCAAATACAGGTTGAGTAGCTTTTAAATAAGTGAATGAGCCAAATAATTTCCAAGCTGGCGTGATTGATAGAGTACTATTTAACTGAAGTGCAGTTGTATTTTCAAGTTCTCTGTATGCTCTAACATTTGGAGCACCTAAACCTTGAGGTGTAATTCCTTCTTCATCAGGCATAATTGAATCCTCCCAAACTTCTGTTATATAGAAGAAACCGGCTGTGCGGAGTTTATTAACATTTCCCTTCCCACTGGTCGGATCATCATCGCCTGAGCCCATTCCAGCAACCATACCTAAAGTTACTGCTTCAGCAACCGCATAATTTAATTTTAGATATATGTTGTAGCCAGATATATCACCGTTATTAATATCATATTTTAATAGATCAATTGCACTTGGAGAAGTATTTAATCTACCGGCGTATGATGGATTATCGATTTCATCTTTTCCTATCAGATAATTTGCTTCGTATGTTAAAGTCAACTTATCCATTTTAGTTGTACCTGCGGCGCCAAAGATTCCTAATGATGTAACTTGTGGGGTAAACCTCGGTCTGTTATAATAAAGTCCATCGATCAGATATGCTGTGGAATCTTCTATAGATCCATCATAATAGTACATTCCATAAAGTTCCAGGTTTGATGTTCCAAATTTAGTATTATAAGCTGCGGTGAATAGATTAGCATCTCGAGCATCATAACCACCTTTAGAATCTGGTGGTACTTTTGGTAAGTCTGATATGCTTAAGACTCCCTCTGAAATTTTTGCAGCACCAATTTTTATGTTGTCCACCTCTCCAACCTTAATGATAGCATTTATACCATCATAGTTGTTATCAAGAACCATTTTATTACCTGCTGCCCAATTAAAACGCCCCACGTTGAAAGCTGTTGATATTGAGGGAACATTAAACCAAATATAAGCGTGATCAACATGCAAAGAGTAATGGGTGTCCTTATTATCAAACATACCGCTGGCGCCTGCATAAGTTGGTGTTTCATTATCGACACCCCACCAACCTTGTCCTAAATCAAAACGAGTAACCGCCTTAATATTATCCCCATAATTAAAGGAAAAGTTTAATCTGAGCATTTGAACATAATAAGCATCTCTGTATTGAGTTTTGCCCATAGTAAAATCATTTTGCATTTGTCCCCAAACATTGTAAAGTCCATTAAATTTGAACTCTGTTTTGGGTGCATCCTGAGCAAAACTTATTTGTGTTGCAAACACTAAGATTACCAATGTTGATAGAAGTTTTTTCATAAAGATATCTCCAATTTATTAATATTATTTAGTAACACTGATAGTATTACTTTCCCCCAATATTATGCCATGAAAAAAGTAAGGTTGGGAGTGTTTATTTGTAATGTAAATTCTAATTCAAGACGAGTAGCCGTCAATTGACGAAAAAGTGACGATGATTTAGTTAATGTTATATTTAATCATCTTATCTCGGAAGGTAGTTCTTTTAATCCCTAATAATTCAGCTGCTTTAGATTGATTACCCCCAGCTTTTATATAAGCCCAGTTGATTGCTGCCGATTCAATCTCTTCAACTATTTTATCAAATTGAATTTTTTCAACGCCATTAAAATTTATAGGTAAACCACCATGATGTATTTGAGATATTTCAAGCGGTATCATATTTTTTGTAATAATATCGGAATTTGAGAACGCAACAATTCTATATAAAATATTTTCTAATTGTCTTACATTACCAGGCCAATCATAATTTACAAAAGCTTCGAGAGCATCATTTGAAAATTTGAGATTTTCTTTTCCAATTTTTTTTGCAAAATGGTTTAATAATAACACTATATCTTCTTTCCTTTCCCGGAGGGGTGGAAGATTAATTGGAACTACATTTAGTCTGTAGTAAAGATCTTCTCTAAACTCATGTTTCTTAACCTTTTCCAATAAATTTACTTTTGTTGCGCTTATAAGCCTAACATCAACTTTGATTGGGAAGCTTCCACCAACTTTTTCAAATTCTTTTTCTTGCAAAACTCGTAATAATTTTACTTGAACCGATGGACGAATATCATCAACATCATCAAGAAAAAGAGTACCGCCATCGGCTAATTCAAACCGGCCTTTTTTATCTTTAATAGCTCCGGTAAAGGCGCCTTTAACGTGTCCAAATAATTCGCTTTCAAGAAGTGATTCATTAAGAATTGCACAACTTAATTTTATAAATGGTTTATTTTTTCTTAAACTATTATAATGAATTGCATTTGCGACAATTTCCTTCCCAGTTCCACTTTCCCCTTCAATCAAAACGGACATATCTATTTTAGAAATTGTTTCAAGTTTTCCATAAAGTTGTCTCATCACTTTAGATTTACCAACAATATTATGAAATGAATAAATATCAGAGAGCTTTTCTTTAAGGTTAATATTTTCGATTTCTAATTCTAAAAAACGACATGCTTTTTTTACTACAAGTAAAAGTTGATCAGACGAAAATGGTTTTGTAAGATAATCAAATGCACCTAATTTCATAGCTTCAACAGCAGACTCAATTGTTCCATATCCCGTAATCATAATAACCGCCGTATCGGGGTTAACATGTTTTATTTTTTGAAGAACTTCAAAACCATCTAAATCTGGCATACGGATATCAGTAATTACAATATCGGCACCAAATTTTTCAAAATGAGTTATGGCAGCAACTGATGATTCAAATGATTCAACATTATAACCGGATTTATTCAGAACATCGGTCATTGTGGTGCGTTTAATTTTTTCGTCGTCTATAACAATTATTCGCATATTATTTCTTCAAGATAATACGTGCTCAGTCACTTCGATTTTATTTTCTTTTATAGGAATTGCCGGCAGTAAAACAGTAAACTCTGTGCCCATCCCATTCTTACTTTTTACTGAAATTTTGCCGCCATGTTGTTCAACAAAACTGTATGATAAATAAAGCCCCAATCCCGTTCCATTATTTTTTTGTTTGGTTGTAAAAAATGGATCAAAAATATTATTTAGATGTTCATTTGGAATACCTTCTCCATTATCAATCACTTTAATTTCAATAAAATCGTTATTATTAGAGAAAGTTTTTACTGTTAGTTGTCCTCCATTCGGCATTGCATCACAGGCATTTAGAACCAGATTAACAAAAACCTGTTCTAGAAAGTGGGCATCTCCATAAATTAAAGGCAAATCAGAACTATATTCTTCGTTAATAATTATCTTTTTATTCTTTAGCTTAAATGAAGTCAGCGAAAGAATATCTTTTAAAATCAAATTGATATCCACTTCTGTTTTTTCTAATGCATGTAGACGAGCATAACTTAAAAGTTTCTTTACGAGAATTTCAATTTTATACAATCCATCCAAGGCAAGTTCGGAATAGTTTTTTGTCTGTTCTAAATTCTGAGGTTCAGATAAAATTGCACGCAAGCAATTTTGAATTCCATCTAGAGGGTTGTTTATTTCATGTGCCAAGCCAGCAACAAACTGACCTATTGCAGCCATTTTTTCTGATTGAACTAATTGTTGTTGAGCAACCTTTAGTTTGTTATATGCATCTTCAATTTCCTTAGTTCTTTCTTTTACTTTATGTTCAAGTTCTTCATTATACTTTTGCAATTTTTCTTCAAGCATTTTTTTTTCAGTTACATCTTGACTTAGCAAAACCACACCTAAATATTTAGATTGTTCATCTTTTACAACATTATATATATTATCAAAATATTTGCCTCGCGTTTTTATCAATTTATGTCGAGATATGTTATTATCTTTTTTAAAATTATCCATCACTTCCAGAACTCTATGATTCATTTTACCGCCGTGACAATTGAGAATAGATTTACCAACACTCTCTTCACTTTTGATTCTTCTTATTTCTTCCGCTGTTTTATTCACGAACAAGATGTCGTTATTTTCATTAACGAAAATAATACCAACATCAAGACTATCCATGATTGCTATTAATGACTTTTTATCACAAAATGGTGAATTGGGCATAATAATTGTTCCTTATTTTAAAATAATAAATTTTCAATAAATATGCCAGGATATTTTATCGTTTATTGAGAAATAGTACTTTAGTACAAATCGTTTTCTCATTACTTAGGATTAAAATTATCAATGACAGTAACTGGAATCATATTAGCGGGTGGGAAGAGTTCAAGAATTGGACAGAATAAAGCACTTCTTGAATTATCAGGTAAAAAGATAATTGAAATTATTTATGAAAAAATTAGCCCATTATTCAATGATGTAATCATTATTTCAAATATACTTGAAGATTATAAGTTTATGAAATTAAAGATTTATAAGGATATCTATCTTGGTTTAGGCCCTTTAGCAGGAATTCACTCCGGACTGATAAATTCGAGGACTGAAAAGAATTTTATTATTTCGTGTGATCTACCTCTAATTACCAGGGAAGCTGTTGATTATATAAAAAATTTTAATTCTGATAAATCGGTTGTGATTTATAAGAAAAGTGGCCGGATACAATTCCTTTGCGGTATTTATAATAAGAAATGCTTACCTGTACTTGATGATTTATTAAAATCTAATAATTTAAAAGTACGAGACTTTATAGCAAAAATTGATGTGGAAATTTTAGATGCGGAAATATTTCCGGATGAAATTTTCTTCAATCTAAATACCATACAAGATTATAATTATCTTTTAAAAAGGATTCAATCAGTTTAGTGGAATAGAAGAAGTTTTTATATTAATAAACAAATTTTTTGAACTTTCCCTTGACCTTATTTTTATCAAATTCTTTTACTAAAATAAAACCCAACCAACCGACAGCAACACCGACAATAAGTGTAATAAATCCGAAAAATAAAAGCACTATAAGATATTTTTCTTTAGAAATTGAAATTCCGGTTAAAGTTGAGAATAAATGTTGATATTGGTAAACAACATAACTTCCAAGTAAAGAACCCTGACATACCAATCCATGGATAAAAGTATATAAAAAAATCAGAGTACTGACAATAATTGTGCTCGCTAATCTAAATTTGAAGAAAGAAAAAATAATCTCTGCAATAAATGCTTGAGCAAAGACTGCAAGCATTATACTGAAAAAATATCCACGTGCAGCAAATATAATCATCAACGCTATTGCTGCCATAATTAATAATGAGCCCTTATAAACAATTATTTTTTTCGAGAAAATAAGAATAAAAAATGTAACTAAAGAAATTATTAAACCTTTTGTGAAAATATTATTTGACATCAAAAATTTGTTTTCAATTAGTTCAAGAAATCCCCATATAATTCCGAGAATAAATGTATTAATAATATTTGAATGTAAAATTCTCTGATCAATTTTTTCCATTTCTCAACCTCTGATAAAAGTAGTTAAACTGGCTCATATTGTAATTATGAGCCAGTATTAAAAAAATCACCAAATCCAGAATGGATTTCCAGGGAGCTTAAATTCAACAGCTTGTTTCTTAAATGCTTTTGTATCAAGATCATCTCTGTCGGTATAGATTTTAAAAGTTGAATCTACGTTGTATTTAGTACCAAGGTAATGTTCTTTATTTTCAAAGCGTTTTAACCAGGCAAGCCATTGCTTTTCTGATAATAAATTGTTGTCATAAGCCGCTTTTACATTGGATTTTATTCTTTCCCAGTAATCCGGATAGGTTTTATACACATAAGGTAAAGTATTTGACTTAGCATTTATTCCCCATGCATTACCGGGAATATCATACAAAGCATAAGGAGCAAATTTAATTGGATCAATTGATTCAACCCATTTTTTAGCTTCTTTATCACCATGTTCTGCAGCCCATGTTAACATAGTAACTAAATCATCCTGTATTTCCCAAATGCCATGCCACTGTGTATAATCTGCTGCCATCATTTCGGCGCCCATTCTAAATCTTCTTCCTTCATGATGCCATGCGTAATACATTTTATATTCTGGAACTTCATCCCATCCAACAAGGGTAGGATCAGAATATGGTTTCCCATCCTTTCCAATCAGAGTATGAGTGAGCCCCTTTTTATTAAGTTTTTTATTCCAATCAACAAATACTCTTCTAATTTCGTTATATTGTAAATTAACAAGATCAGCGGTTAAGAAATATGTTTCTATAAAATCCGGAGCATGACAACTCTTACAAACCGATTCCATCCTTGAACGCTTCATTTCCCAATTCCCAAGTTTTTCATCTAGCCAAACTGTTCTGAAGCTCCATGCTGCTTGGGATTCCCAACCAAGACGGGCACTTACATTATGAGTCATTGGTTGAGTTTCATTCCCGTCCATATGGCACGTGGTGCATACGGGAACATCAATAGGAATTGGTTTATTATCCTTTGAAGAATAATTTAGGTCAAGTTTTTTTTCTTGTGAGCGGAAAATATTGCCATGTTTCGATTCAAGGTACATTTCTATTTGTGGATGATCGGGACCAATATGACATTCGCCGCATGTTTCTGGTTGTCGCGCAACTGCTTTACTGAAAGTGTGTTTTGCATGGCAAGCATCACATTCACCCACGCTACCATCTGGCCAGAGATTACCAATATTATGGCATTGTTCACAGCCGTTCCTTGTTGAAATCGGATTTTCAAAAACTGCGCGGTCCGCGTTTTTTATCAGCCAAAATTGATGCGCATGTTTACTTTCAGAAAATTCTCTTACTTGCTGTTCGTGACATTCAGCGCAATCATTAGGTGTTGGATGCCGTGCAACTAAAAAATCACTTTCAGGACAATAGAAAGCATCAAAATCTCCTTTTTTTGCAGTATGGCAATCTATGCAGGAAATGTTCTGCTGTGCATGCTTACTTTGTTTCCAGCTATCTATTGCTTTTACTGCGACTCCTTTTTGTATATGGCAATCGACACACTTTTTATTAACGCCGCTTACATCAACAACCAATTCAGGTTTACGGGTTTGCTTCATCTCAACTGCTGCAACAATTATCAGAATTATTAAAAGCAAAATGCTGAAAATGCCTACAAGTAATTTTTGTGTAGATAATGAATTGTTATTCTCTGACATTTATTTCTCCATAATTAATTTCAAACTTTAATGAACTAAAATTTCGTAAACGGTAAAGAAAAGGAATAGAATTATTGTTAATGACCCAACCAAATAATGAATTTTAATTTTTGGCCATTTTTTCCTTAACATATCATCAATGAATGGCCAGAAAGTAGCGGCTATTACAAGAGCTAATATTAAAAATACTCCAATTTTTAAAGGAACAAATTTCAATATTGAATACACTGCAAAGAAGTACCATTCAGGTTTAATGTGCGCTGGAGTTATATTGGGATTAGCCGGTTCACCCAATCCCGGAGGAAGTACAATTGTTAAAGCACTAATAAAAGTAATTAAGAAAAGGGCAACAATAATTGTATGGTAAAAGTGTTCAGGATAAAAAGAATAAGTCTCTTCATCATCTTCTTTACCTTCAAGTTTAGAAACCCCATGCATCCTTATAAACACAATATGTATAATAATCAGAATGAATAACAATGTTGGTAAAAAACCTATATGAAGATTGAAGAATCGGGTTAGTGTATTGCTTGATACTTCTTGTCCTCCTCTCAAAAAATCCAGAATAGTAGTTCCTACTATCGGGATTTCTTTTATCATATTTGTGCCAACAGTTGCTGCCCAATAAGAAAGCTGATTATAAACCATTGAGTAGCCGGTAAAACATAAAGTAAGTGTGACAGCAAACATTAGAATCCCGACTATCCAATTTAATTCTCTTGGTTTTCTGTATCCTCTTGTAAAAAATACTCGTACCATATGTAAAATTATAGCTATGACCATAAGATTGGAAGCCCATCTGTGTATACCCCTTATCCAATAGCCCATGCTAACTTCCTCTGTTATATATCTCACACTATTATATGCTTTATTTGGTGATGGTATGTAATAAAAAGTCAGAAGAATACCTGTTACAACCATAAAACCAAAAAGGATTAATGGAGTTGCTCCAAGTGCGTAGTACCAGTTTTTCATGTGTTTAGGAATAGGTTCCTCGAGAAAAATTTTGGACATTACCTTTGAGGCTTTTTCCTGGTTGAAAGGAACTCGTTTCATAAACCATTCTTTCATCTTTTCGTTCATACTGTCTCCGTTGATTTTTCCTCAATCCACATATAAACCAGGTTTTTATCTACTTCAACCTTAAATTCATCTAAAGGACGTGGAGGCGGACCCTCAATTACATTCCCATGAGAATCAAAAACTCCTTTATGGCAGGGACAGTAAAATCTGTTTCTATAATCTTCCCACTTTACCTTGCAACCAAGATGAGTACAAACTGATGAAAACACTTTATACCCATCTTTGTTTTTAATTAAGTATAAAGCGCTTTCCCCAACCTGCACTTCTTTTACTTCACCAATTTTTATTTTATCATCTTTCCCAACTAGTAACTTTCTTAATGGTGTTGATTCTATTGATGGGAAAATATACTTTATTCCATTTCTTGTAATTAACGCAAAGCTTGCCAATAATCCTCCACCCATAAATAATTTGCTTAAAAATTTCCGACGGGATTTATCGTGAGGATTATTTTCTTCATTCATAATTAACTCCTTATTAATTTTAATAAATTCCTAAATACCAACAATAATGCCATTTTAAAAGAAATTAAATATGTATGAATGGTATAAAAAAGAAGTGTATAGACTGAATGAAATCCGTCAACTTACGGAATTTCGTCAGATAAAGCGGGAGGTTATTCATAATACTTAAAAGAATAAAAATAAAAATTCCCCGATTTAAATTCTGAGGGGTTAAATCGAGGAATAAGTATTTGGATATATATAAATTGATTTTCCAATTTATATTCGTACAAAAATCCCTGACGCTTTTTTGCATCTTCATCCCACTTAACAGTTGTGGTCTTTAGAAATTCTTCTTTCGCTGCTTTTAATTTTTGCATCTCCAGACCAATAAATTTTTGTGCTTTTTCTTTTGTAGAGATATCTGGTAATTCGACAGGATATTTCACTCCCAACTTAACAAGTATTAATGCAATTTCCTTTCTTGCTTCTTTTGCTTTATCTGTTGATGTTCCTAAAACTCTCATTGCTTCAACTGGAGAATGAAAACCAAGTGCATTTGCCGCAGCAACCCAATCCCATCTCCATTGAGCATGGCGAATAAGTTTTAATATTGGTTTCATCTGTTCATCCGTT
>PFVB01000222.1 GCA_002790395.1 Ignavibacteriales bacterium CG_4_9_14_3_um_filter_34_10
ATTGCATTCATTATCAACTGTTTGCCAATTTCCTCATCCCAAAAACTAACAAACCACCTGGCGCCGTTTGGGAAGTTGAAACCGTCTTTAACCATTTTGCCGCCTTGCAGCCAGCTTAATGAGTAAAGACTTATTTCATCATGAATCTCATTCCATCCCATCCACTTATGAAACGCTCCAATTAAAAAATGTTGATAATCGAACGGAACAGTTTGAGTATTCTCTGTTAAACTAAAATGTAATCTCATATTTCACCTCCAATTATTCTTTGAACCCCGTGTAAATCCGTGAAACCCGTTTCTGTTTATTTTTTTTAACATTAATAACACGAATCTACGCTTTGTATCTAACGAACTAAAGTTCGTATTACTTAACTTGCAAATTTGGTAATCTTGATAATAATAACCTCACTTCGCATTATATTCATCAATTGCCATCTTTTCTAATTGTTTTTTCATTTCTTTTGGAAGTGTAACAGTCTCATAGTACTTACCATCTTTTCCTTTTTCATCAGGCGAAGAAATAAAAAGTCCATTAGAACCAGTTACAACTCTGAAACCTTTGATTAAAATTCCATCATCAGTTTCAATATCAAAGAAGGCTAAAGTTTTGCTGATGCCGTTGTCGATTTTGTTCATACGAGTAATTTTCATTTTTAAATCCCTTTTTTAGTTGTTAATTATTTTTTAGTATATGAGAAATATTTTTTATATAGCTCCGCCCCGTGAGTTACATTTGACAAAAACTAATTCTTCAGAATTTAGAAAAATACTTATAATTAATAACCTGCTTACAGATTAGTACACCCAATAATTAAAGCATGCCAGCCATTCCGAACCCTATTGAGTTCTTCTCGCCAAAACCACACTCATACCCAACTTTTATTAATTCGGAATTACCCGATAGAGTAAAGGGAATTTCATTTGCAATTATCTCAATCGGCTCCTCATGGTTTTTTATAACAGAAATTTTCTTTGTCAATCTCTTCTTTTCATTTAATTTTTTATTTATATAATTTTCATCCCAAACCAAAATCAAATCATCTTCTGAATATTCTTTATCATAAATGAGTTTGTATTTATTCTTAAGATTTTGGTTGAACACTCTGTTGATTTCATCAATCTTGTCGTTGTATCTAAAATAATGTTGATGAGTTTTATTTCCGTTTTCTTCAACTGTTGAAAGTACCATTGGCGAAAGCATTTTGAAGTGATTTATTTCTTGAAATTCTGGTTGTGGAATAGCTTCAACCTGATTAATTAAAAATTTGCATTTGTTAGTTCCATCAGCAATTTCGATTGATTGTTGTTCAAATGTGCCAATGATAAAATTACGAATGAAGTCATCAATCAATGGTGAAGAAATAAATAGTGTTGCTTCATTCGATAACAGACGAATGTTTGTACTATTAATCAATAATTGATTGAAACGAAGTGCAAAAGTAAAAAGTTTGTATTTTTTCCCCTTGAGTTGAAAACCTTTATCGTGGAGAAAATTTGAAAATTCCTCTGAGCCAAATTTTAACAATTTGTAAATTGCAGAAGATAGATAGTAATTGTAATTCAGCGGGAAAAATTCATCCTGCGAGAAAAGTGTTAATTTTAATCTCATTTACCCTCAGCCACAACTAATGTGTGCCCTTGTATGAAAAATTTATTTAGCACAAAGCCCCATCAAATAAAATATTTTAATTTTTATTTAATCTACTCCTAAAAAATATGTAAATAATTTTAAAATGCAATTTAGTTTTATTAAAAAGTGATTATCAAAACAACATACCTCTGATGATTTTTTTTAGATTACTTTTTCACTTTTGCATTGAAAAATCTAAAGAGATATATTTGCCATAACAAAACGACAAATTATGCACCCGTAGCTCAATTGGATAGAGCATCTGACTACGGATCAGAAGGTTTGGGGTTCGAATCCCTACGGGTGTACAAATTATGCAGAGTCAGTAATTGAATGGCGGTTCAATCTCTACTCTGCATTTTTGCTTTTATGGAAAATTAAAACGAAATTCATTTTTGTCAGAAGGTTCGGGGTGTACAGATTACTATCCATATTCCATTTTCAACGACTTAAGAATTAGTGTACCCAAAATCAATTTCGAACAGGTTCAACAATTCTAATTGATGTTTGTTTTTATTAAAGGTCTTGTATGGCTTGATTTTGAATAACGCAATAATATTGCAATAGAGTCAATAGTTTTTTTTAATCTCAGTGGCTCTCTGTGAATTTTCCGCGTTTTTTTGTGTGTTTTTTTTGTTACACAGAGTACCACAGAGGTGCCTGAATTTGGAATAACTAATTTTAATTATAATTTTTATTATTCTGCGTTGTAATGTATCAGTGATTCAACATGATAATCAGAAAGTTTTTCCCTGCCTTTAAGAAAATCCAATTCAATTAAAAACTGTATCTGAGCAATTCTTCCGCCGAGAGATTCAACTAATTTGCAAGCAGCCTGCATTGTTCCTCCCGTTGCAAGCAAATCATCATGCATCAAAACAATGTCATCTTCATTAACAGAATCTTTATGTATTTCAATTCTGTCAGTTCCATATTCAAGCGAATATTCCTGTGAGACCTTTTCTGCCGGTAATTTTCCGGGTTTGCGAATCGGCACAAATCCTGCATTCAGTTTTACGGCTAAAGCGCCACCAAGAATAAACCCGCGGGATTCAATGCCAACAACTTTTGTAATCCCCTTTCCTGCAGCTTTCTCATAAAGTAAATCCAACGCCGTTTTGAAACCCACAGCATTTTTCAGCAATGTGGTGATGTCTTTGAATTGTATCCCGTTAACCGGGAAATTTGGAACGTTGCGAATTAACTCACTTAAAATCATTTTATCCTCACAATTTTTAATAACTAAATGTTTGTGTAAGTCTTCTCTGCTTTTATTTACAGACTGAATTCAGTCTGAAATTTTTATTCCAAATTCTGCTCAAACTGATAACCAAATAATTTTGCCAATTAAATATTCAAAATATTAATCCGTCAAAATTTTTAGTACAGATTTATTTATTTAATTCTTTAAGATAATTTAACAATAAATTTTCAATAGATTGATAATCCAGAAGTTTCATAAGCTCCTGCCGGATTTTGGATGAGTTTGCAAGTCCTTTCAGATAACCGGAATAATACTTCCTGAAAGGTATGATTGCAAATCGCGGTTCATCTTTAATTGATATTTCATACTTCAGATGTTTTAAAGCTGTGTAAATTCTTTCATCAGGCGAAACAGGTAAATATTTTTCTCCTGAAAGTAAAATTTTTGTTTCACGAAAAATCCATGGATGATAAATTGCTCCGCGTGCAATCATTATCGCATCTGCATTAGTTTCTTCAAAAGCCCGAACCGCATCTTCAGCAGTAAAAATACCTCCGTTTAATGCAACGGGAATTTTCACAACTTCTTTTATTTTAGGAATCCAAGTCCAGTCCGCTTCTCCTTCGTGCCCCTGTACTTTTGTTCTGCAATGAATTGTAAGTGCCTGAGCACCTGCATCTTCCATCATTTTTGCTACTTTTAAAATCACAATACTTGATGAATCCCAACCGAGACGAGTCTTTACAGTCACTGGCTTATTTACAGCTTTCACAATTGATTCAACCATACGTGCCATATTATCAGGATTTTTTAGTAAACCCGCACCTGCTCCGCGGTTTGAAACTTTTTTTACCCAGCAACCTGCATTTATATCAATGATATCTGGATTTTTTGATTCTGCAATCTTTGCTGATTCAACCATTGCAGGAATATCCTGCCCATAAATCTGAATTCCAACTGGACTTTCTTCTTTAGTAATTTCTAACTTCTTTTCAGTTTTTTTATTACTTCGAATTAAACCATCAGAATTTACAAACTCAGTATAAACAACATCAGCACCAAGTTCTTTGCATAATTTCCGAAAACCAATATCAGTAACGTCTTCCATTGGAGCGAGCAATAACGCTTTGTCAATACTAATTTTTCCGACAGTAAACATTTTCTTTTTCTAATTTTTTATAAAAATATAAGCAAAAAATATTGTCAGTAAAGTAACAAATGCCCCTGTCAGAAATGGGAACTGATAACCAAGATAGTGGAATGAAAATCCTCCCCAAAGCGGACCAAATACTCTTGCCAGTGCCGACAATGACTGATTAACTCCTAATACAGAACCCTGCATATTTTCTGATGATCTTTTGGAAATCATTGTTGGAATAATTGGTTGCAGAATGCCGGAACCAACAGCAAGAATTGAAACCACGATTGAAAGACCAAGGAAATTCCCTCCATATGGAATGAACGCCAAACCAATCATCATAAAAATCAGTCCGCCGATTACAATTGTTTTATCAGAATATTTCTTTGATAAAGTTCTCATAAATCCCGCCTGAACAATTGCACCAATTAATCCTGTAATCCCAAATAAAATTCCGTTTTGCTGATCTGAAAAATGATAGACTTTATAAGTAAGCAAAGCCAATGTACCATAAATATTAGCGATTGAAAAAATTATCACAAAAAATAAAATCACAAGAATACCAATTGATGGTGTTGACAAAACTTTCTTTGTAAAAGCAAAGTCAAAAATTCTGAACTGAAATTTTTGCTCATATTTTTTCTCAGTTATTGATTCCGGCAATTTGAATAATGCAAATAAAAATGCAAGTGATGAAAAAGCCGCCGCACCAAAACCAGCTGCGGGATAACCATACTTTGAAAGAAAAGCTCCGATTAAAGGACCAAAAACAAAACCCAAACCGAATGCAGCACCAATCATGCCCATTCCTTTTGCCCTGTCTTCTTTTGTGGTTATATCTGCAATGTATGCCTGTGCAACACCAATATTACTTCCGCCAAGTCCGGCAATCATTCTTGAAATAATCAGAAGTGACAGTGAGTTTGTAAAAGCAAAAATCAAATACGAAATTATTGTTATTAACTGTGTTGATAAAATTACAGGACGTCTTCCGATTCTGTCTGAAAGTCTTCCGAGAATGGGATTAAAAATAAACTGCACAAAAGAAAAGACAGCAACAACAATTCCGATCTGAAAATCTGTTGCACCGATTTCTTTGCTTGCAAATGTCGGAAGTATTGGAATCAAAATTCCAAAACCCATCAAATCTATAAAAACGGTTAAAAATATTATTGTAAGTGATGCTTTATTTTTCATGCTGAATTTCATTTATTCCTTTAACAGTATTATACTTATTCAAAATTTCTTTAACATCATTGAAAGAATTTTTCATTTTATTCCTTTCTGCTTCGCTTATAAAATCAAAATTTTCATAATCGTCGGCAAAATACGAAGGAAGAATAACAAAACCATTTTTTTTGCTTTTTAAAACATAAGTTGCAACAAAATTAACAGAATCAATGCTGCGCTTATTTTCAGATTTACTTAGATAAAAATTAATTATTGCACCGCTGTCAGTATATCTTAAACTCATGTTTGATAAAAAATTCCCCATTGAATAACAGACAGAATTTTTAATCGATTTTCCGTCCTCAGACATCCAGATTTTTACAGGCTGCAAAACATGCGGATGACTGCCAATAACTATATCAGCTCCGTACTTAAATGTTTGATTCACTAATTTTATTTGTCCCTGATTCGGAGTGATTTTATACTCAGAACCAAAATGATAATAGACAACAATAAAATCAACATTTTTGTTCTTTAGACGGGAAATATCATTTTTGATTTTTTGCGAGTCAATCAAACTCACATAAAACTTTTCAGCACTCTTTAAATTTTTGATGTTAATGTCATAAGTATAATTCAGGATCGAAATCGATATCCCGTTTTTATAAAATATTTTTAATGAATCCGAATCTTCCTTTGATGAAGAGGTTCCGATATAATCCATTCCATTGTTTTTGATATTTGTTAAAGTAGCGATCAATCCTTCTTTCCAATAGTCTGTAATATGATTATTTGCAGTAGTCATAATATCAAAACCATTTTCACTTAATGCTTTCAAATATTCAAAAGGAGCATTAAAACGAGGATATCCGGAAGGAGGATATTTTTCCCAAACAACAGTTTCAAGATTTCCAATCAATAAATCCGAAGCAACCAGTTCGTTCTTGATAAACCGAAATATAGGATTAAAATCAAAACTATCTTTGGAAACTTTGGCTGATTGAATTATTGCAGAATGACACATTAAATCGCCCACAAAACTAATCTGCAATTTTTTCTTACTAATTCCATCAATTTGCTGCTTTTCCTGCGGGTAACAGCTTCCAAATGAAATCAGAACGAGAAAAATCAATAATGCTTTTCTGAAATCTTTAATCAAACAAATCATTTTAATAAAAAAAAAGCTGTCCGAAGCTCGAACAGCTTTTAACATTTTAACAATAAATTATTTGTTTGGGCTTTTTCTTTCAGCTTTTAATGCTTGAATATCATTTCTGATATCCTGTGATTTTTTCTTTAAATCACTTAATCCTTTTCGTAGTCTTGTACCGGCAGCTGCTTGTCCTTTTTCATAAAATTTAACAACATCCGGTTCTAAAGATTTCAAAAACTCGATTAACTGATAATATTTTTCTGCCATTTTATCCTCCAATTTATTTGTTTAGGGTTTAATTTTACTTAATATTTTGAGTTTTCAAGTACAATTTCAGAAATATCTTTGACATTTACAACATCGTTTTTATCAAAAGTTTTAATTCCGTCATTCATCATTGTCATGCAGAAAGGACAGGCAGTCGCAATTGTATCAGGGCTTTTTGATAAAGCTTCACTTACTCGGGTTTCATTTACACGTGTTCCTTCATTCTCTTCGAGGAACATTCTCCCGCCGCCGGCACCGCAACAAAATCCTCTGTCACGGTTTCTGTCCATTTCTACTAATTCAATATTTTTAATACTTTTAATTGAATTACGTGGTGAATCGTAAATACCGTTATATCTGCCCAAATAGCAAGAATCGTGGTAGGTGATTTTTTCTGCTTTTGATTCTTTTAATTGAATTTTACCTTGAGAAATTAATTCTTCGATAAACTGTGAATGATGGATAACTTCAAAATTGCCGCCAAACTGAGGGAATTCATTTTTTAATGAATTAAAACAGTGCGGACATGCAGTGACAATTTTTTTAACCTTGTAATTATTAAGTGTTTCAACATTTTCCTGAATAAGCATTTGGGCTAAATATTCATTCCCGAGTCTTCGTGCAGTATCACCGTTGCATTTTTCTTCTGTTCCCAATATTCTGAAATCAACTCCGGCATTTTGCAATATTTTCACAAACGATTTTGAAACTTTTTGATAACGTGCATCATATGAACCTGCGCATCCAACCCAAAAGAGCAAATCACAATTTGAATCTTCAGCCATTGTTTTTACATTCAAACCTTCTGCCCACGCGGCTCTGTCCTGATGATTGAATGCCCACGGGGTGAAATTGGTTTCGAGATTTTTAAAAATTGAATTTAATTCATTTGGAAATTCTGATTCCGTTAAAACAAGATTACGGCGCATATCAACAATTGCATCAACATGTTCAATTGTTACCGGACATTCCTGAACGCAAGCCATACATGTTGTGCAAGCCCATAATTCCTCGTCAGAAATATAATTATGAACAAGTGTTTTTTCTGCTACCGGATTATTTTCAAGCAAACCGGAAATAATAAGCGGAGCTTTTTCTTCTGTCCTTTTTCGAATGCTTTCGATTATTTTTTTGGGCGAAAGTAATTTTCCGGTATTTGCTGCTGGACAGGCATTTGTACATCTTCCGCATTCTGTGCAGGCAAAACCATCGAGCATTTGTTTCCATGTAAAATGTTCAATATCAGAAACACCGAATTGAGTTTCATTTTCATCTTCAAGATTTAATGGTTTCAATGCATATTTTTTATCACCGGTTTTCGAGAAATACACATTCGGAATCGATACAAAAACATGAAAATGTTTTGAATAAGGTAGATAATTCATGAACGTAAATATCGTGATAATATGAATCCACCAAAATATATCATAGTACATTAATGCTGAATCAATAGGGGTATTAAAAAATTTCGCAATAAAAAATGAAATTGGTCTTACTTCCATCTCAGCCGATAAATTTCTTTGAATTAACATCGAACTGACATTTTGCCCAAACATTGAGATAACAACAATTAAAATCAGTATTAAGACAATGGCTGCATCCTGCTTTTCTTCTTTATCTCCCTGCAAACGTGGAACTTTAATTATAAATCTTCTTATCAAAGCAACAGCAACAGACACAAAAACCAAAACACCAAATGCATCATGAGTAAGTGTAATAAGTGAATAAAAGACGCCTAAAAATTCAAATGAAAATGAACTGTAAAATCCCTGCAAAACCGATTCAATCACGGCTATTAAAAACAGTGCAAATCCCCAGAAAATGAAAAAGTGAACTGAACCTGCAATCGGATCACGGAGTAATTTCGACTGTCCAAATGCAATCTTTATTACATTAAAAATTCTTTCACTGTTTTTATCGAATCTGTTTTCTTTCTTTCCGACTAAAAGAAATCTGTATTTTGTTCGCAGACTAAAAAATAAATATGCGAATGAAATAACAAACAACAAAATGAAAATGATATTTTTAATACCAAACGACTCCATAAGTCACCAATTGTTATGTTTTAAATTTTTGTTAAAGAAATTTAATACCTCTGATAAAACAATGTCAAAGTATTTGTTTGAATTTGTAAACGGATGCTGAATGTTAAAAGTATGTCCGCAATGTTCAACTTTTATAAACTTTGTCAGATTTTTATCTGACCACTGATAAAGCAATTCAGCTTCTTCAATTGAAACTGTTAAATCCTCCGTTCCATGTACTATCAGCAGTGGTTTATTCAGATTTTTTATAGCTGATTCGACATTCAAAGTTGTATGCTTATTTGATTCCACATCTTCAAGAATCGGAAGATTTAATTTCATCACCTGACCTGTGCGTGAATTCACAACTTCCCAAAAACCAATTTTTCGCCATTCATTTTTTTGACGTTTTGTAAAACGGTCAAGTTTTGAAATTGCAGCCAATGTTGTCACTGCACCAACTTCATTATTATCTGAAGCCGATAATATCGCTTCTGCACCACCGCGGCTGTGACCGAGTAAACCAATTTTATTGTTTTTCGTATTCCCCCAAAAATCCGACTTCAGCAGATGCATTATTTCTTTCAGTTCATTTATTTCAAGTGAAAAAGTATTGTTAGCAAATTTTTCAGTGTCCGTAATTTCATTTTTCCCATCTGCAATTCCGTTATGCGAGAAATTAATTGTAATAACTGTAAAACCATTTTCAGAAAAATATTTCCCAATGTACGGCCAAAATCCCCAGTCTTTGAATCCTTTGAATCCATGAACACAGATAATTGCCGGATTTTCTGAAATGGAATCAAAACCATAAATAGTCAGACCGACTTTTTCATTTTTTGAAGTTGTATAAATAAAATCCCGAGTCATTTCTTTTCGATTAATTTTTGAGAATTAAAATAAGAAAAAAGTGTGAATTATCAGAAAGCATTTAATAATATTTTTTAAATAATTTTTAATATTGAATTTATTTTTTTACAATTATTAACTAATTTCCTTGTAAGATTTCTCAATTTCTCTAAAAAAAGGACAAAGACAAAGTTGATACTAATAATTCCGTCAATTGATATTAAAGCAGGCAAAACAGTCAGAGTTGTTCAGGGAATTCCTGAATTGGATTGTCCTTCCTATGGAAATGATCCGGTAGAAATGGCAATGATTTGGAGAGCTGAAAATGCCCGTCTAATTCATGTTGTTGATTTTGATTGTTCTCAACTGAAATCCCATTGTAATTTTCCTATTATTCATGAAATCTGTAATTCAGTAATTATTCCTGTTGAATTTGGCGGAGGAATAACTTCTCTTGAAGATGCAAAGGAAATTCTGGAACTCGGTGTTTTCAGAATTGTAATCGGAAGTCTTGCACTAACCAATCCAAAAGAATTTGAAAAAATAATTGCTGAAGTTGGCTCTTCAAAAGTTTCTGCTGCTATTGATTTTATTGATCATGAAGTTGTAATAAAAGGACGCTCGACTAAAGCCGGGATTTCTCCCCTTGAATTTGCAAAGCGATTAAAATCGTTCGGTATAGAAAGATGTATTGTTACAGATGTTAGCAGAAACGGAATGCTGACCGGGGCAAACATTTCAACCTCGTTAGAAATTGCAAGAGAAACCGGATTGAAAGTTACACATTCAGGCGGCATACATGGATACAGCGATTTAATCGAACTGAATAATCTTTCTGATTCGGGAATTGATTCAGTGATAATCGGCCGGGCACTTTATGAAAATAAATTTTCCTGTCAAAAAATTTGGAGAGTAGCAGAACATGGATTATTCAGTTAACGAAGTAAAACTACAAAAAATTTTTAGAAGCTCTTTTTGGTCAAACTTATTTAAATCGCAGCCTGTAAAAAGTGATTTGGAAAATCTTCTTTTATCCATTCCGCCGTTTCAGAATTTCAGCAAGTCAGTTATAAGAAATTTTATCCAGTTGATTCACCACCGGGCTTATGCTGCAAATGAAATAATTTTTGTTCAGGGTGATCCCGGAATTGCATTATATATAATTCAGGAAGGTGAAGTGAAAATCATAAAAAATTCCGACACGGGAATTAAATATGAACTTGCACAGTTTTCACGCGGAGATTTTTTTGGCGAACTTGCATTACTTGACAATGACGTCCGTTCAGCAACAGCCATCGCTTCAAAAGATTCAAAGATTGCTGTGATTTTCAAACCTGATCTTGATTACTTTATTTCCAAAAATCCTAAAAAAGGAGTTGAAATTTTAAGCGGGATTGCAAAAATCATTTCAACTCGTTTAAGAATTCTTGATGAAGAAATTATTAAAGTTATTATAGATAAACCCCAAACAAATAACGGAGAATGACATGAACGAAATAAAAAAAATTTTAGTGCCAATTGATTTTTCGGATTACTCAAAGAATGCATTGAGATATGCAGTTGAGTTTGCAGAAATATTTAAAGCAAAAATATTTCTCGTTTATGTGATTGAACCAATGATTTACCCTACTGATTTTAGTATTGGGCAGGTTGCAATTCCTGCTGTTGAAAATGATTTGTCTGCTCGTGCCGAAGACGAATTGAATAATCTTGTTAAAACGGAAATAAGTGGCAGAATTGAAAGTCAGATAATTATTAAATCCGGAAAACCGTTTATTGAAATTATTGAAACTGCAACCGAACTTGATATTGATTTGATAATCATTGCAACGCATGGACATACTGGTGTTGAACATTTATTGTTTGGCAGCACTGCTGAGAAAGTTGTCAGAAAAGCCCCATGTCCGGTACTGACACTGCGAGAACCTATAAAAGGATTTAAATACAGTAAATGAAATCTGTCGAAAATGAATTGCAAAAAATCATTTCAGACAATAAATCCGGTAGCAGCCAGATTTTAGTAAATATTAATGCATGGTTTGTAAAAAACAAATTTGATATAAGAACTTATGATTACTTTTTCAATATCATTGAGAAAAAGTTAAATAATTTTGCAGCAATCCGCAATTATGTCGCTCAATGCAGAAAGAAACTCAAAGATGAAAATATTACGAACCTGATAAAATTTCAAAAAGATTTGCTGAAAGAAAGAAAAAAAGAAATTACAAATCTTATTTCAAAGTCAGTAAGTATTTTAGAAAAGTATGGCAATTTCATAACGATTTCCAACAGCCGGACAGTCGAGTTGTTTTTCAAAGAATTGGCAAAGAAGAAAAAATTTAATCTGGTGATTTGTGAAAGTCGCCCTGTTTATGAAGGAAAAATTTTAGCTGAAAAATTACTTCAGAAAAACATAAATATTAAACTGATTACCGAAGCAATGATTGCAAATGAAGCAGAAAAATGTGACGCTGTTGTCTTTGGTGCTGATCAGTTCTTTGCAAACGGAAATGTAGTTAATAAAGTTGGAAGCCGTTTGCTAAGTATTTCTGCAAAATATTTCCACAAGCCTGTGTTTGTGATTGCTGACAAGTTAAAAAAGTCCGGAAAGTTTATATTTGTGCCTGAAATCAAATCAAAAAAGGAAATCTGGAATAATCCGCCAGTAAAACTTAAAATAGAGAATTATTATTTTGAGTTGATTGAAAAAAAATTAATAACAAAATTAATAACCAATTAGAAGAGAAAATGGAAGACTTAAACATATCAGCCGACATTTTACTTTTTACAG